>JAJZOA010000054.1 GCA_021852225.1 Planctomycetota bacterium | reverse complement strand
TGGAAGCGGGGCCTGGCCGGGCAATAAATGCAGGGGAAAAGGAAAAAAATGGGATTTTTTCACCTGCAAGACAAAAGCCGCTACGGCAACTACACTTGGGGTGATTGTATCCCCGACCCGGCGGCCGACAGGCCGGCCGTTAATAAAACATAAAGTAAGGAGACGTGACGTGACCGACCCGGCAATCAGCGGTTCCCCGACTACGGAGTTGGCCCTTTCCGCCGATGAACTGGCTGCGGTGCGGAAGCTGCAGGAGAATTGTTCGCGGCTGAAGGCGGAATTATCCAAGGTGATTGTGGGGCAAAGCGAGGTGATTGAGGAACTGCTGGTGGTGCTGTTCTGCCGCGGCCACTGTCTGCTGGTGGGCGCCATCATGCAATTCACCCGCTCTGCGGCCGCGGAAGAGGCAGGAGGCCAATTCCTGAGTATATTGGGGGTACCGCATATTGCCATTTCTTTTTTCGTGACCGGTGCCCAAGGCTCCGCCGCGGTTTGAAAATACGCCGGACCGCGTGATACGGCAAATCCCTAGCCTGTCTGCCAGAAAAATCCGGATTGCCGTCAGATCGCCAGAGCCTATGCTGCTAATGAAAGGTCAGGTGACGGCGATGGCCGATCGCCGTGTAACCACCCAGGCCCGCGGCAGGCATGCGTGCGCTATGGCAAACTGGAAATGGCATGCCTTGAAGCCAAGGAGATTCGTCATGACCGTCGTAGTTGAACCTGGAAATAAAACTGTTGTGGCCACCAGTGTGGATCCTGCCCATGATTTGTGGCATGGCGGCAAACATCCGCTGCGGCCATTTTTTGCGCCGGGAAATATCGCACTGGTGGGTGCCACAGACCGACCGGGCAGTGTGGGCCGCGCGATATTGCGGAATCTGGTGGACAGTTCATTCGGCGGGGCGGTGTTTCCGGTGAATCTGAAAAAAGGCAGCGTCATGGGAATTCGCGCTTATCCGCGCCTGAAGGATTTGCCTGAACCGGCGGATCTGGCCGTCGTGGTAACGCCGGCGGCCGGCGTTCCGCAGACGATCGAAGAATGCGGCAACGCCGGCATCCGCAACGCGGTGGTGATCTCCGCCGGATTTAAGGAGACCGGACCGGCGGGGGTGGAACTGGAAAAGCAATTGCTGGCCACGGCACGGGCGCAGAATATCCGCATCATCGGGCCGAATTGTCTAGGGGTCATGTGTCCGCCGGCGGGGCTTAACGCCACTTTCGCCCATGCGATGGCGGGGGCTGGAACGGTCGGGTTTATAAGTCAAAGCGGCGCATTGTGCACAGGCGTACTGGACTGGAGCCTTCGCGAACGGGTGGGATTCAGTGCGTTTATAAGCATCGGTTCAATGCTGGATGTGGACTGGGGAGACCTCATTGACTATTTGGGAGATGACCCGCGCACGCGCAGCATCGTGATTTATATGGAGAGTATTGGCGACGCCCGGTCGTTTTTGTCCGCCGCGCGCGAAGTAGCGCTATCGAAACCAATTATTGTGATCAAGGCCGGTCGCACCGATGCGGCGGCCAAAGCAGCTGCATCGCACACCGGATCGCTGGCCGGCAGCGACGACGCCATGGAAGCGGCATTCCGCAGGGTGGGTGTGTTGCGCGTGGATACCATAGAGGACCTGTTTGCCATGGCCGATGTGCTGGGCAAGCAGCCGCGCCCGGGGGGCAAACGCCTGACGATCATCACCAATGCCGGCGGCCCTGGTGTGCTGGCCACCGACGCGCTGGTGCGCGGAGGTGGCGAACTGGCCCAACCTGAAGCCGAAACAATTGCCCGGCTTAACGAATGCCTTCCCGCCGCATGGAGCCACGGGAATCCAATTGATATTCTGGGCGACGCCGACCCGGCCCGCTACGCACAAAGCCTTCATATAGCACTTAACGATACGGAATCTGATGGTGTTCTGGTGGTGCTGACCCCCCAGGCCATGACCGACCCCACGCGTACGGCTGATGAATTGCTGGCGGCCGCGGGCACAACAAAAAAGCCGGTTCTAGCCAGTTGGATGGGTGGTGCCGAAGTGGCCGCCGGCGCACAGCGGTTAAGCGAACGCGGCATTCCGAATTTTTTATATCCGGACAGTGCGTCACGCGCTTTTAATTACATGTGGCGATACAGCTATAATCTGCGGGGAATTTATGAAACGCCGATACTGCCTGCGCAAAATCACCGGGCGGATACGGCCATTGCCGCAGTGGATTTAATAATTAAAAAAGTGCGCGGAGAAGGCCGCGTTATTCTGACGGAATTTGAAGCCAAGGAGGCGCTGGCCGCGTATGGCATTCCGGTGGTGCCGACGCGTATTGCCGAAACCGGCGAGCAGGCGGCCCAATTTGCGGCCGGCATCGGTTTTCCGGTTGTGCTGAAACTTCATTCGCACACCATCACCCATAAAACGGAGGTGGGTGGCGTACAGTTGAATCTGCGGTCTGAAGCGAATGTGCGGGACGCATTCAGTCGGATTGCGGATTGCGTTGCCGAAAAGGCCGGGCGGCAACACTTTCAGGGTGTCACGGTTCAGCCGATGATTCAAACCGATGGTTATGAAATTATTCTGGGCAGCACAGTGGACCCGCAGCTTGGCCCGGTAATCGTATTCGGAGCCGGCGGGCAACTGGTGGAGGTAATGCGCGACCGCGCCCTGGCTCTGCCGCCGCTGACCAGCACCCTGGCCCGCCGCATGATGGAACAGACACGCATAGCGCAGGTATTTGCCGGCGTGCGGGGCCGGCCACCGGTGGACACGCGCGCCCTTGAACAACTGATTGTCGGGTTCAGTCAACTGGTGGTAGGGCATCCGTGGATCCGGGAAATAGATATTAATCCGCTGCTGGTTTCGCATGAACGCATTCTGGCACTGGATGCGCGCATCGTGCTGCATCCGCTGGAGATGTCGGCCGAACATTTGCCGCGGC
>JAJZOA010000157.1 GCA_021852225.1 Planctomycetota bacterium | reverse complement strand
GGCGAAAACGGGTGAACGTCAGTGGATATGGACGGCAAACAGATAGACACGCAGAACAAAATGAAGCGCACCAGCGAAGTGCTGCTGCATCTGCAGATTTACAAGGCCCGCCCTGATGTCAAAGCGGTGGTGCATTCCCATCCACCGCATGCGACTGCATTTGCCATGGCCAATATTCCAATTCCCGAAGGCATTCATCCGGAAGCGGAAGTATTTCTTGGGAAAGTTCCCATGGCCAAATACACCACGCCAAGTTACAAGGAACTCGGGGAATCGGTGGTGGCGCTGATCAAGCCGGACACCAACACCGTAATGATGGGCAACCATGGATCGGTCTGTTTTGATCCGACTCTGATTGGTGCATATTACAAACTGGAAATTCTGGATGCATATTGCCGCATACTGCTGCTCACACGGCAGCTTGGGAAAATCAACACCCTGTCACAGCAGGAAATGATTGATCTGCTGAAGGTCAAGGAACGATTTGGAATGCCGGACCAGCGGCTGGCCTGCGCGCCGGGCGGCTGCATTGGGGCGGACAATCAGCCGTTCCTGGCCACGTTTGACACCAATCCGCAATCGGCCTGTGCCTGCCAGAGCGACGGTCATGTGGAGCCATCGGCTGTGCCGGCCATGGGGGAGGATTCTTTTGAGGCCATGGTGCAGCAGATGACCGATCAGATTATGGCCGGATTGAAATAAATATATAGCAACGCAACAACCAGAAACATAATAAGGAAAATAAGATGAAAGTCAGCATTATTGGTGGCGGCGGGCGGGTAGGTTCCAATGCGGCATTTGCGCTGCAATGCGCCGGCATTGTGCGCGACATTGCCCTGGTGGATGCCAACCACGACCTGGCCTCCGGTGAGGCGCTGGACCTGCTGCATGGCGCATCGCTGGCGGCAGACCAGCGCATTTACGCGACCGACATGAAGGGCACTGCGGATTCCGATGTTATCTGCATCACCGCGGGCCTGCGACGCAAGCCGGATGAGTCCCGTCTGGACCTGATCAACCGGAATGTGTCTTTATATAAGGGAATTCTGGATCAGCTTAAAACCGCTGGTGTAAATAAAGGCTGCGTGTTTCTGGTGGTTTCCAATCCGGTGGATGTGCTGACGCGGCTGAATATTGAATATCTGGGCTGGCCGGCCAGGCAGGTGGTGGGCCTGGGCACGGTGCTGGATACGACCCGTTTTCGATCCCTGATTGCGCGGGAAAAGAATCTTCCCCCTACGCAGGTGGATGCCGTCATATTAGGCGAACATGGCGATACGATGACCCCTGTCTGGAGTTCGGCGACTGTTGCGGGTATGGCCCTGGCCAAACTTCTGACACCCGCTCAGCAGGCGGACGTATTCAAGAAAACGCAAACCTCCGGTGCGGAAGTCATCAAGTTAAAAGGTGGCGCGGGTTACGCCGTGGGCTTGAGCATCGCGGAGGTCATTCATGCCATTGCCCTGGATCACAAGCGCGTTCTGCCGGTAAGCAGCCAGATGACGGGTCAATTCGGCATGAAAAAAGTCTGCCTGAGTCTGCCGACGGTGGTGGGCCGCGGCGGCGTGGAGGCGGTCATGGAGCCGGAGCTTTGGCCCAAGGAAATTTCAGGCATACAGGCCAGCGCGCGGGCGCTGGAAGAAACCTGGAGCAAAATCAAATGAACAACGAGCGCAAGACAATGAACAAAAAAGGCCGGACGGACCGACTGTTTGTTCCATTATTCACTGGATCAACATGCTGATCGTAGACCGCCAGAAAAAACTGCTCGATATTATCAAGCTAAAGCAAAGTGCCTCGCTTGATGCGCTGGCCGAGGAACTTGCGGTTTCCAGTTCCACCGTTCGTCGCGACATTGACGCGTTGCAAGGCCAGGGACTGGTGGAAACCACACGCGGAGGCGTGATTTATCGCGGTCGCGGCACCAGTTCGCTGGCGCTGGACCAGCGCATGGCGGAACAGGTACAGGCAAAAACCGCGATTGGCCGTGCCGCCGCGGCCATGATAGAGCCGGGCATGACGGTCCTGTTTGATGGCGGATCGACCATCCGTTACACCCTTGAACAGGTGCTGGTGCGTCCGCTGCAGGTGGTCACCAATTCGCTGACCGTGGCGGCGCATTTTGCCAACGATGAGCAAGTGGAACTGCTGTTGCTGGGCGGGGCGCTTTACCCGCGATCAGGCGTGCTGGTGGGTCCAATTACCACGCAGGCGCTGTCTGATATTCACGCCGATCTGCTTCTCTTTTCGGTGGCCGGCATTTTTGAGACCGAAGTTTTTAATTCCAATCTGGCAATGGCTGAAATTGAAAAACTGGCCATCAAACAGGCGGCCCGCCGCGTGCTGCTGGCGGACTCCACTAAATTCGGCCGCAAAAGTCTTGCCCGCGTGTGCGACGTGGAAGACCTGGACCTTATAATCAGCGATGACAACCTGGGGCCGGCCTGGCAGTTGATGCTGGCCGACCGCCTGAAAATGGCCCCGCATGCGCCATAACGCGAATATCTGACACCGCCGCATCTGTCCAGCGGCCGAAATCGGCCTGACGGGAACTCTACAACGGGCGCGGAGTCGGCTACAATGACCGTTTTCGGACGCGTCGGTCGCGGACGAAGATTCGTTGGCAAAGGTTGCTTTCGCATGGTCAGACGTCCCCCGGAATCACGCCGGAAAAAGAAATCGGCCGCCGCAGTGCCGCAGCAGGCAGCGCGCCCGGCCCCAGACACTCTGCAGGTGCTTCACTGGCCGGCACCCGTGCTTAAACAGGTTGCCCGGCCAGTAAAAGAAATTGATCCCTGGGTTCAGCAGGTCATAGATCGCATGATCGCACTGATGACCGAACATGAGGGTGTGGGCCTTGCGGCACCGCAGGTGGGTTTGCCGCTTCGTCTGTTTATCATGTCCCCCACGGGCAAGCCGGGAGATGCGGGCGGGAGCA
>JAJZOA010000057.1 GCA_021852225.1 Planctomycetota bacterium | reverse complement strand
TGGTTATGCTCAAAGTTAAATCGCGTGGGGCACATCCACCATAATTTCAATGCCGGAATAGCCGACATGGGCAATCATATCCAGCGCTTCCTCCAGCGATGTTTTTTTGAAAGCATTCGAGGAAAACGCCAGTTTCATTGCTTTTCCGGTTATTGAGCAGCCCGCCAGATCTTGCTGTGGCCCGGCCGCGTTAAATTGCGCCGTCGGGGTATAACCCGATCCGTGCTGTTATCCGCGGCCTGGGGCGTTGCTCGAAACAATTGAATCTACATGATCGCGGCCATGCGCCGAACCATCAGCCGGCAATGTCCACGCCCATGGATCGGGCGGTTCCCGCCAGAATTTTTTCAGCAGCCTCAACGTTTGGCGCATTGAGGTCCGGAAGCTTTTCCTGTGCCAGTTTGCGAAGCTGAGCTTTGGTGATTTTGCCGATCTTCGTTTTATTCGGTTCGCCACTGCCCTTTTCCGCACCCAGAATGTCCTTGATCATGACCGATGCTGGCGGAGTTTTGACGACAAAATCAAACGAACGATCCGTATAGACCGTCACTTCCACACCGACGACTTTGCCCTTCAGAGCCGCAGTCGCGGCATTAAAGCGCTGAATGAACTGGCCGGGGTTGACACCGTTGGCTCCCAGGACCGGACCGATCGGGGGGGCTGGTGTCGCGGTGCCGCCGGGGGCCTGCATTTTGAATTTCTTGGATATTTCTTTAACTTTGGCCATGAGTAAATCCTCGTTCTTCCCGCTTGGGCAAAAAAGGCGGTCCACACAGGCGGACCCAACTGTAAAACTTCACACAAGCATGACGCTTGGCACCCGACACCGGGCGACTGGGTTCAGGCGGCACACACCGCCAGAACCCGGTTTATTGACATATACAGACATTCCGCCTGCAACGACGGAATTCTGATTTTCCAGACCTTAAAACCGGGATTCATTTTTCCCAGCCTATTCCCGGCCTATTCCCGACCTATTCCCAGCCTATTCCCGGTGCGGCGGGCTGTCACTGCCGTCGCGTTCATCAGGCCGAACCACACGCACATTTACCCGTCCATCGGTCCGGGAAAGTGGCGTCGCGGCTTTGGGCGTCGCAAGGCTTCCGAAAACCCTTTTTACCAGCAGCCGCGCCAGCACCAGCACCACTGCGGCGGCCGCGATCACCAGAACGATGGTCAAGGCGAAAAACGCCACCACCGCCAGAGTCACCAAAATGGCGCCGCCCGCAAGCATGGTCAGCAGGCCAGGCCGTGCGTTGGAAGGCATGCCACCCGGATTCTGGCCGGTACCGCCGGAATAGTGAACAATGAATTTCTGCATGGCAAAACTCTTCACAATCCGGCATTCGCCGCCAACCCGGCTGCGGCCGTAACCGGCCATCGGCCCAACCTGAAGCCTACTGCACCTTTTCCAACTGCCAGTATTCGAGTTCCAGCGGCGTAGCGCGGCCGAATATGGTCACAATGACGCGGACAACGCCCTTGTCGGGGAAAATTTCGTCCACATTCCCTTCGAAGCTTTCGAACGGGCCTTCGCGAATCTTGACCGGGTCGCCCTTCTGGAATTCGACTTTTACGGCGGGTCCGGATTCCGGCTTTTCAGCTTCGGCCAGAATTTTTTCAATTTCCGGTCCGGTCATGGGTGAGGGCTTATTCTTCTGACCGATGAATTCACCCACGCCCTGAGTTTCCTTGAACAGATACCATGCCTTTTCCTGAATGGTACCATCAGAATTCAAGTCCATTTCCACAAACACATAGCCCGGATAAAGCTTGTGCTCAGCGACTTTCTGCTGGCCGGATTTGACGCGTTTGACCCGTTCGCGCGGGACCAGAACGCGGCCTATGATGTCGCCAAGATTTTCGAGTTTAATTTTGCGTTCCAGCGCCTCCCGTACCTGGTCTTCCCGGTTGGAGGCCACCTTCAGCACAAACCACTGCCGCGCCGGGCCGCCGGTGGTGGTGGAAGAGGGGGTTGATGTTGTGGATGTATCTGTCACCTGAAACTCCGATTCGCGGTCAGTTGGGACCAAGGCTGCCAAGTTATTGAATTACGTGCATCCATTTGAACAATTGTACAAAACCGCCGTCGACCAGGAAAAGCATCAGTGCCATGCCCAGCGTCAACATAATAACCAGTCGCGTGGACCGGAATACGCCGGCCGGGGTCGGCCAAACAACCTTGCGCATTTCACTTTCTGAAAGGATCATGAAATCTGCGAAGTTGGGCTTGTTGACCAGCCAGAAGCAAAGCCACGCGCCCAAGACCACAATTCCCAGTCCCACCACCAGACGCAAGGGGGCCGGTGCCGTCGGCATGAAGGTGTTCCAAATCCAATGAACGCCCAGCAGCACCAGGATGCCGATGCCGATGACCGTGCCCCAGCGGACATAGGTACCCTGGCCTTTTTTATAAATACTTAATACCGACACAGACAATTCCTGCAGGCCAACAATCCGCCGGAAACATTCCGGCCTTTCAACACGACAGGCAGGAGTCGAACCTGCAACCCCCGGTTTTGGAGACCGGTGCTCTGCCAATTGAGCTACTGTCGTACATAACACAATCGGGGCATTTCGGCGGGAATCGCCCAGCCGAACCTTTGAATGCCGCCCGGCGGGAATATGGCCCGGCCGACGCGGCAAACAGCGGATTTATTTGCCCTTTTTGATTTTATGCTCGGTGTGCTTGCGCACCCGCGGCGAAAACTTATGGAACACCATTTTTGTGTCCATCTCCTTGGGATTAATGCTGATACGATAGTTCAGGTCCTTGGTTTCATTGCACTGAAGCCATACCCATTCACGCGCCATGAGAAATTACTCCAACCGAGGCCCATTTCGGCCGGTAAACGCACCCGATAAACGTTATCATCGGGCCATTGCCGCGGCGAAAGGCCAAGCACATCATTATACGAAATAGCCGGAGAAGTCCAAAC
>JAJZOA010000245.1 GCA_021852225.1 Planctomycetota bacterium | reverse complement strand
TTCGATGTTGTTGAGGGAAATGCGTACATCACCGGTAACCGCCCCGAAAAGTTCGATGTTCGCTTTGACCCCGTCTCCGAGGTCGACAGCCGCCTCTTTTAGGCTCCAAGTGGGTGCGAGGGGGGGCACCGAGTTTTCGATAGGTTGGCGACTGATCAGTCGGCCATTAACTTTTACTTCGATAGGAAGGTAGGCGACAAATTGGGAAATGTAAGCCGTTGCATCTGGCACATTAATTTTTTTCCGGTTTTATGACCGCCGTTACTTTCGTTCCAGGGTTGCCAGTGTTTTGTATCCTTTCAAAAGAAATGCAGTCCTCAGTTACTGAAAGCGTTGACCGTGCCGCAGAACAAAATGTGCGCTCCCCAGTCTGGGCGCTCTCAGTTTCAACTGTTACTTGTTCCGCAATTCCGAAATTGGCCATAGCACCGATTCCGAATGTGCCGACAACGCCGGCGGCGCGGGCTGCCGGTGTGTTTTTGCTGCTGCACCCCGCACGCCAGAAGTGGGTACGCAAATCGTCGCGAGTCATTCCAATTCCGTTATCTGCGACCACCACATGGCTTGGCGCGATGGTAATGTCAATCACCGCGCAAAAGGTCTGGCCTAAATGTGTGCGCATCAGGATGGCGTCGAAGGCGTTTTGGACGTTCTCCCGGAGAAGGGCGAAGGGAGTCGGATAAATTTGACCGGCAACAAGTTCGATCATCCGACTTATGTCGATTGCAAATGGGATTTTTTCGGAAGACTCGTTCATAAACGTACTTTCCTTTGGCTCGTGATTCGCATCCGAAGATCATCTACGTCTGGCCGCGGAAGGCCTAATTTGCTGGAGAACTCGTCCAGCGTTGCATCGGCGTCGCCAAAATCTCCGCGATGGCAGAACACTGTAATGCGATAGACTAATTCCTCTATTGTTGCTGGAGGCTGGGTAATCGGTGGCCCACATCGCCGGGCGATGGTGTGGAACTGCGCCGACGGCACGGCGGACTGGGGCATCTGTCGGCGGGCGACGGCGCTAAACGTGGGGCGGTGCTGCGTTTTGATGGCGGCTGGGCCGGGGTGCGAAGGGGTATTTTTATTGGGTGGAGTTCCCCGGGCAAGCCCGGGGCTATTTGGTGGGTGCGGTTGGCCTGGGGGTGGGTTCGCGGGGTTGGCTTGTCGGGGCTGGGAGTTGCAATACGGTACACTGTTCGCCTAATATGAACGCTGCGGAAGCGCATTAGAGGATTTCCGAGTAATAACCGGGATTGCTCGGACGGGCTTCCGGCGCGCGGTGCGTTGGCTTTCATAGACGGATAGACGTTTTGTACACAAGGCTGCCTGGTATTTTATGTGCACGCTTACCGAAGTTTCCTCCCCGGCTATTGCCGCGCAATCCATCAGAGAACCTGTTATTCAAGCCTCTTTATTATCAGACCTTATGGAATTGGCTAAAATCCGCCTGACCGGCATGGTCGTTATTACCACCATGGTCGGTTTCTGGCTTGGGGGAGCCAATGGCATAGGCTGGCTTAAATTATTTTGGGTGGCCGGAGGCACCTGGATGGTCGCCGCGAGTGCCGCCACGCTGAATCAGTTATTCGAAATTTCACGCGATGCGCTGATGCCGCGTACCGCCAACCGTCCGCTGCCCGCTGGCCGCATATTGCTCTCGACTGCCATCATGTTTGCCATCTTCACCGCGGCGCTGGGCATGGTTATGCTCTGGTTGGGAACCAATCCCCTCACCGCCCTGTTGGGATTCGCAAATTTGGTCATTTATGCGTTTATTTACACGCCCATGAAACGCTTTTCCACCCTTAACACGCTGGTGGGTGCCGTTTGCGGCGGAATTCCGCCGGTCATGGGATACACCGCCGCCACTGGACAATTGGCCCCGGCCGCCATTGCGTTGGGCGTTTTATTGTTTGTTTGGCAGATTCCACATTTTCTCGCCTTGGCGTGGCTTTATCGCGATCAATACGAAAAGGCCGGATTCAAAATGTTGCCGGTAGTAGATCAGACGGGCCGATTCACCTGCCGAATGATATTGCTTTACAGCATGCTGTTAATCCCGGCGGCGCTGGCGGAAACGGTGCTGGGAGGGGCGGGCTTCTGGTATACACTTTCGGCGGTACTACTGGGAGCGGTGATGATTTTCCTGGCGACCTTATTATTGCGCAATCCCAGTCGCGCTGGTGCCCGGAAGGTTTTTCTGGCCAGCGTGATTTATTTGCCGCTGTTGCTCATGGCCATGGTGGCCGACACGCCGCCTGGCGCGGCGGCCACACATGGGGTTTCAATCCAACTGCTGGGCAGCCCGGCGCCAGTGTTGTTACCGGCGGTGCGGCAAGATAAGTGAAACAGACCATGCAGGATATTGTGGCCCTATCGCGCCGGGCTTAAAGCTTCAAGTGAGGCCATGAAAAATAAATTCACCGCGTTTTTTTCCTCCGGATTATGGATTATTGTCCTGCTGGCGTTAACCACAGTGGGCCTGGCCTTCAAAGAAATTATTATTCCGCTGGCCAACGGTGATTTCACGCGCACCATCGGTGATGGTGTGCATGTCGCCAGTTATGATTTTAACCTGCACCCGCTGCTGATAAATCGTAAGCTGCTGGTGGCTTCCGGCAACAGCAAAGATGGCCTCAACGCCCTGACGAACCCGCGCCTGCTTACGCCGGCGCAGGTCAGTAATATTAACAACGCCCGCCGCGATGCCGGCGGATTTATGCAAGGCCCGGATCGTGTGGTGGGGGTGGTGATTCACGGGCAGGCCAGAGCCTATCCGCTGCCGATGATGAATTGGCACGAAGTCTGCAATGATCGCCTGGGCGGTAAGGCCATTGCCGTAATCTGGGATGGGTTTTGTGATACGGCCATGGTCGTAAGCCGCCGGGTGAATCATCAGATTCTCCGGTTCGGTTACAGCGGTTTGGTTTACAACGGCAACGCT
>JAJZOA010000318.1 GCA_021852225.1 Planctomycetota bacterium | reverse complement strand
TTCCTTAGCGTTTGGACACGATCATTTCGGACTGCTGGGCTGGAACAGTTCAGACATATGCCTTGCCGGCTTTTCCCCACATCATCTGGTCAATGAGAATGGACATTACATTCCCGAAACGGTTTTCTGCATGTTTCAGGCCATGTTCGCCATGATAACCCCGGCGGTTATCGCCGGTTCGCTGGCGGAACGAATGAAGTTCAGTTCATTTATCTTGTTTATCCTCCTATGGTCCACCTTTGTGTACGACCCGCTGGCTCACTGGGTCTGGGGCGGCGGCTGGTTAAACCGGATGCATGTCGCGGATTTCGCGGGCGGTACGGTTGTTGAAATAGCCTCCGGCGTGGCGGGCTTAATGATTGCCTGCGTCATCGGCCCCCGCCAAGGCTATCCGAATCATGTGCTGCAGCCTAGTTCGCTGGCCCTCACGTTTTTAGGCGCCGGAATTTTATGGTTCGGATGGTACGGATTCAACGCGGGTTCCGCCGGTGCGGCCGATGCGGTAGCCGGCGCTGCGTTTTTGAACACCACCATTGCGGCATCGGCGGCGGCTGTGGCATGGAATATTGCCGAATACATTCACCATCGCAGGTGTAGCAGCCTGGGACTTGCCTCCGGCATCGTGGCCGGACTGGTCGCCATCACACCGGCATGCGGTTTTGTTGCGGTGTGGGCGGCGCCAATCATCGGCATCGTGGCCGGTGCGGCATGCTATCTGGCCGTGCAGATGAAAATCGGTCTTGGTTATGATGATTCGCTGGACGCATTCGGTGTACACGGCGTGGGCGGATTTGTCGGCATGCTGCTGACCGGCATATTTGCCGCATCCGCGGTCAATGGCGTACGCGGCTTGATAGAAGGAAATGTTCATCAACTGCTTGTACAGTTGATTGCGGCGATTGCCACCATGGGATTTGTCGCAACCGGAACGCTGATCATCGGCTGGCTGTTGAAGGTAACAGTCGGGCTGCGGGTGCCGGATGTCATTGAGGTTGAAGGCCTGGACCTGGGCATTCACGGGGAAAGCGCTTGGGATGTTGGAGCCGTGCCGGAGCTTTCCGCAGCCGTGCCGGCGCAATAACGGAGTCAGCGGGATTGCTGCAAAGAAAGACACACCGCAATTTCCCGCGGACAGCCTCCATGGATCAAGGTATTTGAGAAATGCTCCGGCTGTTCTCTATGTTTGGTATTGACGAACGCCTGAATTCAGCCGCCGCGCCGCTGCCCGGGACGGTCGGCTGGAAGATGGGTTCGGCGGCAATCGGGTAGCATTGATGACTTAATCATGAATGCACCTTTTCGTGACGTGCCAGCATTTGCACGAACTGGGCAATCTTCTTCGCGCGCGTTTCGGCCTTCCTCGCGGTTTGAATTCTGAACAGAATGGCGTATCGATTCCGGCGATCAAGGGTTGCAAAGAAGTTCCCGGCCCGCGTATTACCGTCCAGTGCGGACTGCAGGTCATTTGGTACTGTGGCCGTACTGGCCGAGTCGTACGCTAAATCCCAGCGTCCGTCACTTTTGGCGCGATCAACCTCCCGACGTCCGGCCGGTTCCATTTTTCCGGTTTTTATCAGGGCAATCGCCTTATTCTTATTGATCTTCGACCAGACACTTTTGCCCGAGCGTCGAGCGAATTTCTGGAGCCAGAATTGCCCACTGTGGGCCCGTTTTTGCCCATCTACCCATCCAAAGCAAAGCGCGATCTCAATGGCTTCATCGTATGAAACTGACGGTAAACCGCTGCCTTTTTTTGCGAGTTGCAACCATACTCCAGGCGACGATTCGTGGTTTTCCTTCAGCCAACTGGCCCAGTCGTTCCGTCGTTCAAAGTAGTGAACCGGCAGCGTTGTGGATAACTTGGATTGAGGTTTCACGTAAGGTTCTCCGCGCGCCGGCGATCAATTGCATAACCTGGCCGCATCCCGTGTCGTGTTCCAGCACCCGTTCAATGCCAGTCACCCGCCCCGCAATTCGGTGCACACAAGCCAGGAGCCGTTTTTTATGTCGGAGCGTATGTGACCTGCGCAAAGTATAGTGTAGTATTGCGGGGTAGCTATGCAAACGGTTATCAGGACATTGCCGGTTTGCGCCCTGCGACGATGTTTTTTTACGATGACAAAATGGGGCTTATTTCAGCTCCCCGAAATGCCACCGCAGGCAATATGTGCCATGCGATGAATTGTGTTATCGCCGTTACCACGTCAGCAAGGGCATGCGACGTTTTTGGCACACATCGGAAACATTGGCCCTCTCAAGCAGGGCCTACCGCAGGATGGCCATCTTTTCCTCCCCGGTATAGTTGCGACGTGGGTTGCTGCTGGACATAAACGGACTCCTTTTCGGCACCAGATCATACCTTATACCAAAAACCCGTTTCTCCATTTCCGACTGAAGGAGAACAGCTTTCCTGCTCATGGCCTATCGACCAAGGAATGTTTCACCGCCGCCGACCAAACACTTCACCGCAGAGTACGCAGTGGCCCGCAGAGGTTAAAGGTGTTTTGCCTTAAGCTCGCGACGCCCACCGCGGAGCTAATTGAAAATAATAATCAACGACATAAAACAAAGTTATAAACTCCAAATCCTCCGCGTCCCCCGCAGTGAATTCCCGTTTCCCCTTTTCCGGTCGAGTGCGCAGGTCCGGATGAATGGACAATACTTGCATTTGCCTTCAGCTTTGCGGCATTTCCGCATTAATTTTGCGTACCGGGACGCCATGGATCTTTTTTGCGATGTTCAATGGTATCCACCCTTGATTTCAATCGCGAAAAATGCTTTGCGGTAATCCAAGGGAGGACAGAAACGGCCGTCCAAGTGCGACGGCAAGGTACGCTCCAGCCGCCGGTGGCGCATAATGGCCTCCTACTCGGACGGCGTTGCCGTGCGCGGTATGCGCGTTCCGTAAATTATGTTTCACTTACAGCGGGCGACCGGAGTCGATGGAGGTT
>JAJZOA010000198.1 GCA_021852225.1 Planctomycetota bacterium | reverse complement strand
CCGATCTGTTCTGCATATCGGCCATATTAAAACAGGCAAACTCACCGTAGGCGACTCGGTTACCGCGGAAGTGTTCTCGGCCCGGCAGCGCACGGAAAAGAATCATACGTCCACCCACCTGCTTAACTGGGCGCTCCGGCAGGTGCTTGGCGACCATGTGCAGCAAAAGGGTTCGCTGGTAGATGCGCAAAAGCTGCGGTTCGATTTTATCCAGCCCGTACCTGTTTCAGATGACCAGCTTGCCCATGTTGAATCGCTGGTGGCAAAAGCCATTGAAGCGGATATGCCAGTTTACACCGCCGTGGTACCAGCGGAAAAAGGACGCGACATTTTTTCGCTGCGGGCTATTTTTGGCGAAAAATATCCGCCCATGGTTCGAGTGGTCAGCATCGGCCGCCCCGTGGAAGACCTGCTGGCGGACCCGGCGAATCCGAATTGGCGGCAATATTCCATCGAATTCTGCGGCGGCACCCATTTGGCCCACACCGGCCAGGCGGAGGCCTTTGTCCTGATTGGCGAAGAATCTGTCAGCAAAGGAGTGCGGCGCGTTGTGGCCCTTACGGGTCAGGCCGCCCGTGACGCCCAGCGACAGGCTGGCAATGTGATGACACTGGTGGATAAGGCGGCCCATGCGCCGGTCAGTGAACTGCCCGCTCTTCTGGCGGAAATTCAAAAAGTCGCCCGCGAACCGGGCCTGCCCATGATGGCCCGCCGGCTGGCCTTGCATACACAGGCTGCGGTTCAGGAAAAACTGAAACAGGAACAGAAAAAGCACGCGGGCGGAAATACCGACGGCCACGACTTTTCCAGTGATGTGGACAGGCTGGTTTCCACGATACAGACAATCGGCCCGGCAAAGCTGATTGTCGGTCAGCTTTCCACGGGCGACCCGGATGCGCTGCGATCGGTCATGGACAGTCTGAAGAAAAAGCTCGGGCAGGATTCCATGGCGATGCTGCTGGTCGGCACACATATTCAGACCGATAAGGATGGCAAGGCGCAACCGCCCAAGGTCAATTTGCTGGCTTCTGTCAGCGACGCCCTGATTGACAAATTAAAGGCCGGTGATTGGGTAAAACATATTGCCCCGCTGGTGGGGGGAAGTGGCGGGGGACGGCCGCAACTGGCCATGGCCGGCGGCAAAGATGTAGCCGGCATTGAAAGAGCTTTGGAGACCGGCCGTGATTTTGCCGTCGGCAAACTGGCCTAAATTCGCAGTCAAGGGGCGGCGACGGGCTGTAAACAAATGCAAACAGAGACTCAAGTGCTGGTTCACGCGCCGATTTCGGGCGAATTGTCAAAATCAGATCATCCATGATACAATTCTCACCAACTTCAGCAGGGTTCCCGGCGCACCAGGCTTTAACCGAGCTTTCGAAAAGTGCGATGGCGTTCGTGCGGCCAGATTACGGGACACATTATCTACCGCCATCCGATCCCGTGCGGCGACCGGACGGGCGGGCGGCGTTGGAAAGGAACCGACCATGGGAAAATTATCTCTGACCACGCGTCTGGCAAAGAAACTGGCACCCGGACTTTCCGCACTCGGCCTGATGGGGCTTGCGGTGTCAGCCCACGGGGCGGCAAACCCGGCTATGAAAATTTGTGCCATGTCGCCAGCGGACAGCAGCGCGGTCATTATTTTCCGCGACCCGGCCGCTCTGGACCGGAAAATTGTGCAGATCGCTGGCCAACTTAAAATCCCCGTTTCCCAAGACCCTCTTGCTTCCAGCGAACAGAGCATGGGTTTGACGGGCATATTCGATGCCAACCGACCGGCGGGCATTGCGATGTTGCCGCCGCCCAAAGGAAATTTGCAGCCCACATCACAATGGATGGTGGCGATGGTTCCAGTCACGAACTATGCTGCGGCGGAAAAGGCTTATCAATGCGCCGCTCCACAAAATGGCATCAGCGCCGGTCAGGATCCAACCGGCACGCCAATTTTTCTTGCACAGCAGGGCGGCTACGCCCTGTTTTCGCCATTAAAAGACGCACTGATCGCATTTATGGCAAACAAGGTGATGCTTTCGGGCACACTAAGTCCAACCTATATGAAGGGCGTAAGCGGCAGCGACGTCAGTACGTATCTGAACATGAAAGTTCTTGGCCCCATTGCCAGCGCCGGGTTAAGCGCCGAATCGCAAATGATGCTGGGCTTTGAAGCCGGGGATCCTTCGCAGTTACAGTCCGCGGCCGTGCAATTGATTTTCGTCCGGTTAATGGAACAATTTCTGGGCAATTCGCAGCGGCAATTTATAGGGGTGCACATTACCAACCGGGGAATCAGCCTGCAGGAAATTGGCGATATGCAGCCGGGCACACCAATGGGCCAGTTGCTGGCCGCACAGTCCGCGATGGGTAAAGCGCCCCTTGCGGGCCTGCCGGGCGGACGATACGTGGTAGCTCAGGCATACAGCGTCAATGGACTGGCGTTATCGCAGTGGCTTAAGACTCTCGAAAGGCCGCGGCAAACCACCGGTGCCTTAGGCCCCATCGAAAAGAACCTGGAAAAAGATCTGGCCATCTACGGTCAATTTGTAGCCAATGTCCGGGAGTCAAGCAGTGTGATGCTAAGTTCGCGCCATGGTGGCGGCATCAGTGCAGTGGGACTTGGAACGTATACCGATGCGACTGGCATCATAAAGTCACTGGAAGGCTTTATGCCGAAAGTGCTCAAGATGATGAACGCTCCAAATGCGGCCGGTCCGAAACCTTTTGCGATCACCTATAAACCCAAAGCGATTTCCGTTGGAAATGTTTCGATGACACGGATTGAGATGAAACCGAGTCCGGGAAATCATTCGGTGGCCTCGATGTTCAAAACCGTCTTCGGTCAACCGGAAATAGTGGAATACTTTGGGACATTAAGCAAAACCCAAGCGGTCTGGACCATGAGCATGCCAGCGGCCAAAATGCCCGCGCTGATTGCCGCCTCGAAAACCCGCGTCAATGCGCTGGGCTTAAGCCCCTCCATTCAATTGGCACAAAAGCATGTACTGCCTCAAGCCACTTGTGTTTCCTATCTTCTTATCAATCGCCTGCTTTCAGACATGGCGGCCAATCTGCGAAAGGCCAACGGACTGCCACAGCCAGCGACCAATGGACTGGTTCTGGGCCGGCGTTTTGCACCGATGGTGATCAGCGCCAGCGCCCAAGGCAACCGCATGAGAATCAAGGCCTTCGTACCGATGGCCACGCTGGAAGATACGGTCAACCAAGGTCGGGCGCTGGCACCCCTGTTCATGCTGATGTCCGAACAGGCTCAGTAAGGCGCGGCACTGGTTAACCTAATCCCGGCAAACGACCGACACCAGCGGCGTTGCCTGCAAGTCATTATTTCGGCGCGGCCAATAAGGGAACCGGGCATCTTGAGCCGGCCGTGTTCAGCGGCTATATTCCTTTGGCGGCAAGAGGTTGGATTGAAATGATGCAGAGGGAACTCCATACAGGTAGCCACAATGACACGTACCCAATTGCCGTCCCCTGATCTAAATTCGTCGGAAAATCATGCGGCCATACACCGGTATATTCACCTTCGGCTAAAAGCGCTGGGCCTACCTACGGACAGCAGCGATGCGCTGGGAGCGGAGCTTGACGATATCGCCTCCGGCTTGCTGGCGAACTTTCAGCAGAAGAACCGCCTTCTGAAAGACTATCGCAACCCGATAGACCGGCGGATTGAATCATTTTTAAATGACATTCTAGGTCCCCTCGGCGCAAAAGAGCCCCTTCGGCTGCCGGACCGCTGCCTTAGTCTGCATCGCACCGGGGTAGCACGGGAACTGTCGCTGCCAAAGGGAGAGGACTATTTTGCCAGTCCGCTGCTGAATTCCTATCGGGTGGCCAACGGCGTTTTGCATAATCCCGCCAACGACCGCCGCACCACCCAGGGAACATTTCATATTGCAGACTGCGGCCTGCCGGTTCCAGCGGACAAAATCGCGGTGCCGCCATTGGTTTACGCGAGGATATTTGAACATGCGGTCAATCCACCGACGGACTTGCTGACGCTGCCATACACCGCCAAAGGCGGTCGCGCGGCGGGAATTTTTTGCACACTTATGCTGCGGCCCATTGTGGTACCGGAAGTTTTCGGTTTAAGCCCGCAAAAGACGATGGAAATTCATTTTTTTGCACCGGGTTCGCTGGTCAGCAATCTGGATTTTGTGGAATCCATTTTTGGCAATGCCGGTGACCCGGTTCTGCCGGAAAATGACGCCGGTCTGGATGTAGCCCACTGGACCGGGCATACTGGCTGCGTCATTCTGGCCCCCCACCTGACGAAATTGACTAAAAAACAGTTGGGCCTGCCCGCATGGAATGCCGCGACACCGCGCCAGCAGCGCGATGGAATGTGCTGGAAAAATCCGGAGGAATATTACAATGGCGGATCGGCGTTTAAATTGACCTGTCGGGGTCCGCAGGGAGTCATGGTAACCATTATTGCAGACAATTATTTCGGGTATTGCAAAAAGGAAGTCAAAACCCAGATCAGTTTTGCCGCCAATCTGCTCGGCAATGCGGAAGAAGAACATGCCGGGGGCGCGGTGGCGTTTCCAAGTTACAGCCTGGGCACTGAATTCACTCCACACGAAAAATACTGGAACGGGCGAACCTTCGCCGATGTCGCCAAAGCCTACGGCCCACTGATGGACATTCATCCCGATGGTTACGGCGTAGACCGGCAGTTTCCCGATATCATTTATATCCCTGAAAACGCACACATGGACCTGCATACCACGCGCATTATCTGGGACCTGGATGAAAAACCCCGGTCACTGCCGCTGCTGGCGGACAAGCTTTATCTGACCCCTTCTGGCCAGAAGTTGTTTGTGCACAAACATCCGGGGTCCAACCGGTTCCGCATTGTGGTAACCGCGGCGCGCGGTGTTTTCTGCCACAAGCCGTGCACCGTCAGCGGCGGCGGAAAAAGCGAGATCAGCAAAAGTATTTCTGATTATATGATTTTTGGCCCGATCTATGTGGCGAATCTGACTCATGACCTCGACCAGGTGCAGGCCATTCTGGATAAAGATCATTCCATTCGATGGAAGCCGGGGCACGAGCCGGCCCATTATGCCCACACGCCCAGCCGCCCAATTTTAGGTGCCACGCGATCGCTGGGAAGCGTCATTAAGATGCTCACGCCATCCAACGAATATACCGACGACTACAACCGCTGGCTGGCCGCCATTCCCAGCGATATTCTGGCGCTGGTTTTCTTGATCAAGCGTTTATACAAGCCCGAATGGGGGCCGGACTGGCGGACCCATTTTTCGGTGGATATTGTCAATGGCGAACCAGGGCACGAACTGAAAATGGATGACCGCAAAGCCGCGGGAACTTATCTGCGCGTCGGCCTGCGGCCCAATGGTGCCTGGAATACGTTCAAGGTCAGACAGGATTTTTTCCCGGCGGCAAAAGTCCAGATGGAAGATGACATTACCGCATCAACTGTCGCGCCCGTCGGACAGTTGTCCGTTAAGCCGCTGGCCGCCAGTGGACCAAGTGTGAAACTGGTCACAAATTGTGAACTGCGGCTGTTTCAGCGCCCGGATGATGCGGTCATTCCCGGACTGGACCGTCAGACAGAAGCTGATATGGCCCGGTCGGACAACTTTATTTCCAACTTTGAACCGCTGGATCCACAAGGCGTACGCGCCATTGTGGAAAACGTGGCGGAATTTGACGCCTATACGCCCCCCATGCACAATCTGCTGGGTGATGCCGCCCGCCGGGGACAGGGTTTTGTGGTTTCCTCCGCCCATCCGCGGCTGGTCAATGGCGAACGAACTAAAAATCCGCGGTATCTGCAATATCGGCCGGATCTGGCCAATCCACGGGATACCTATGCGGCAAATATGGCCTATCGTCTGGCGAGGGCAATTCCACTGGAAACGCCGGTCAGCTTTCCCGTTGATGCGGTGCTGCTGGGCCGACGGAACAATCCGCCCGATGCGGCCGCGGCGATCCGTTCGCTTGCGGTTTATAATCCGATTCACTACCAGGAGCTGCCGGAACTTTTCATGGATTTTATTTCCAGCCTGACCGGCAAAAGTCCATCCACGACGGGGGCCGGGTCCGAAGGGGCGCTAACCAAAGGCCCCTTCAATGCGCTGCTGACCACCGCAGACCTGAATGCGGCGATGGTCAGTTATATCCTGACCGGACTGGCTGGCTTTTCCACCGCGGCGGGACATGTAGGCCCACGGTATAAAATGGGGCATGACATCAGTTTGCTTATTCCGGAACTCTGGTGCCGCATGGGGCCGGCAGAACGCGATCCGCAGTTCCTGATTGGCGGTGGCTATCTGGAAAAACTGGAAGATTTCCAGCACAACGGCGTTCATGTGCCGGCCAGTCGCCTGGGCTATCGGGTCACATCGCGCTTCATGCGAATATTCCTGGGCAGAATTTTTGACAACCCGTCACGCATTTTTGATTCCCTGATGCTCAAGCCGGAACTCCAGGATATGGACCTGTTTGTGGATGGCGTGTTGAATATCGCTGAAACCCAGCAGCGGGTGGCGCTGCAATATTTTGAAGATGGGTCCATTGATCGGGCCTGCCCGCCGCTGAAAGCACTGCTGCACATTATGGCGCACGGCCACTACGCCGGCAAAAATGTGCACGACCCGGAAATCCGCGGCCTGTTCACACTGGAAAGCCTCTTGAAAAGCGACTGGTACCGGCAACGGCTGATCAACAAACAGAGGTGCGACAGCAATCTGTACAAGAGACACATTCAATACCTGCACGATTTTATGCACCAATTACGCGATGATGGCGTTGCGGAAAATCTGAAACTTTCCGAACGACTGGCGCTGGCGCAAACCCAACTGCAGCGCGCCGAATCGGCGGAATATCTGAAGAGTCTGGAAGGAACGATTGGCCTGGACACGTTCTGACATTCCTGGAGACCGCACACCCCAACCGGTAACCGGTGGAAATACCGTTTCGGCATCGGGCACGGCAGTTGCTTCCGGCCCGGCCCGTCCTGCGGATATTGCCGTTCTTTTTCTTATTACGCTGCTGGCATCATTTACTCCCATCGCGGTTCAGGCAGCCGTCGCCTCTTTTCCGCCGATCTTGGGTGGCGTGCTTCGCTTTGCCATCGCCAGCCTTATTCTGGGTGTCTTTCTGGGGATAAAACGAAAACTGCCGCGCCTGGGCCGCCGCGATATTTTGCGAGTGACGCTGCTGGGGCTGGTCTGTGTTCCGATCAACCAGTTCGCATTCTGGGGCGGGGTGGCATTGGCCAATCCGTCACATTCGGCCATGTTTTACGCCACCACGCCGGTGCTGGTAACAATTATGGTCTGTCTGATCGGCGTGGAAAAATGGAGCCTCCGGGTTTTTCTGGCGGCGGTGCTGGCGTCCGCAGGCGTTCTGGCGATATTGATTCACTCCGGTCTGGAATTACGCGGCCGGTTTTTCCATGGCGATTTGCTGCTGCTTTTGGCGGCGCTGACCTGGTCCGGCTATCTGGTATTTTCGCGACCACTCAATGACCGCTACGGCAGCCTGGCCACGCAGTTCTGGGTATTTCTGGCCGGAACGCTGGCCTCGATTCCGCTGGTCGGCGTGGAGGGATTTTCTGTCGCATGGACTCATATTTCATGGACTTCCTGGGTGGGTTTGTTTTATTTAAGTGTGGTGGTCGCCGTACTGGTATTCTTTCTTTTCAACTGGTCCATGATGCGCCAGCCGCCATCGAGGGTGGCTACATTCACCAATGCGGCCTATCCGCTGACACTGGTGTGGGAGGCGATCCTCAATCGGCGGCTGCCGGGCATCTGGTTTCTGCTCGGTTCAGCCCTTCTGCTGGCGGGCATGGTGTTAACCCTTTCCCGCCCGCGCGCCAAGGTTATTGTGACAGAGGACATGGACCCCATTTCCCTGCCCGCCAAGGATAGGTGAAGCTTGCCCGGTTGCATGGAAAGAAACCCAGCGATAGACTAAGTTTTATGAGCAGAATCAACGGAATAAAAGGTGAAGCGTCGCCCAAAAGCGTCGAACGACAGGCGCGCTTGCTGGCCCGTGCAAGCCGAAAAGTGGACCGATCCATCAAGCATGTACTGTGGTTCCCCAGCAAGAAACAGATACGGCTGGTGGAGATTACAGGTGACATCCCATCCAATGCCGACGGACATGTCCATGCATACCACTTCCCCGCTGACCCGGAAAAAGAGCTCGACCTGCCAATGGCCATAGCCCTTATTCGACCCGAGGAAAAAGGACGACTGCGTCTGCCGAGCACCTGGGGAAGTTGGAGGAAGGCCGTTGACGTCAGCGGATGAAACCCTCGGCGCGGCGATGCGACAGGCATTTCTGAAGCAGGCCCGCAGCGATTTTATTCTTTGTCAGGAACTGCGTAACACCAGAAATCCGACCTGCCACTGGGTGCACTACCTGCAAATGGCAACCGAAAAGCTGGCGCGGGCCTATGAAATGGATATAACCTCCAACCGTCGGCCCGCCAAGACACACGCCGCCTTTGCAAGTTTCGTTCGCACGTCGCTGCAAAGCTCCGCCTGGCAGAAAAGCCTCGGTTATGGCAACTGCACCGCCCGATACAAAGCGCTATTGAAAAGGCTGCGTCCCTTAGCCGAATTGACCGAAAAAATAGCCCCGTCCTTCGCCGGATTTGATCGACCCAATCCGGAATATCCGTGGCAAGACTCAGGCTCGCGCGTCATAGCGCCGGTCGAACACCATTTTTCCGACTTTACGACGGCCGGGCCGCTTGTGCCGGAACTTTTTCATCTTGTCAAATGCATTCTGGACAGAGATTTGCCGCCATTATAATCTTCCTTCGCGTGTTGCCGCCGGCACTAATAAAATGCTGTTTTGATACCATGCCGATCACGGCACAAATGAGAGGAAAACGATGGCAATCAAATCGACACTTGACGAAATTCGCGCCCGCTTCGATCAGGAGGTCGAGCGGTTCAGCAATCTTCAAACCGGTCAGACCGCCACCATGGATGCGGCATTGTGCATGGAATTGATCGCGCAGGCGGCGGTCCGCACCACCCCGCAGGCCACGAGCCTGCTGGACATTGGCTGCGGGGCGGGGAATTATACACTGAAACTGTTGAGCAAAATGGCCGCGCTGGACTGCACACTCATCGACTTAAGCGAACCGATGTTGCGCCGCGCGGTGGAACGCATCCGTCCGTGCACGACCGGGCGCGTGCGAACCCTTCAGCAGGACATGCTTTCCGCGCCACTTGGGGAAAATGAATTTGATATTGCGATGGCGGCTTCCACACTGCATCACCTGCGCGACGAATCGGAATGGGCCAGCATGTTCAGCCGCATATTCCGGGCGTTGCGGCCAGGCGGATCTTTCTGGATTTTTGATCTGATTTCGCATGAAGGTCCCATTGAATCGCTGATGCGGGACCGATATGGCGAATATCTGTCGGAGTTGAAAGGGGGCGGTGCGGAAGGGGATCGTTACCGCGATACGGTATTTGCCTATATTGAAAAGGAAGATACGCCGCGGCCACTGTTGTGGCAGATAGACCAGCTTGTCGCCGCGGGCTTCACCCACGTCGACATCCTGCACAAAAACGCCTGCTTTGCAGCCTTCGGTGGGGTCAAGGGCGGCGCATGTCAGCCGATCGGCGGACAGAGTTGAATCCGCCATGGAAGCGTCAACGCCACCAGTGCGGAACCGACGATTGATCCCCGATTGACAACCTTTACGTCAACGACCCGGCGCGGTCAATATTGGCGGTGACCATGGGGGCGGAACCGGCGGTCGGCTGATCGCCATCCAACACAGCGATGTGCGTAAATTCGTCTAAATTCAGAACCACTTTTTCACCATCTTCGCGCTCAATGATAAGCCGGTCCAGCCACAATCGCTGGCTTTTGTTGCGCGCGTACCAACTTCCGGTTTCCTGTCGTTCCTGACGGATCACGGTACCGGTAATGGCGATCGGATACACATGAGACCGATGGGCAATCTGCTGAGTGACGCGAACCCGTGTACCGGGCTGATAAACTGTGCACTTCTGCGTGCCATTCAAAAATGCCGAATTCTGCGATTCCTGCATGGAAAAACTCCAATAAACGGGCATCCCGGACCGTTCGCCGGACAGAGGCCTGGAACGAAAATACACACGGAACCGGTTTGGGGCAAGTACCAGCGCGTCTATGACGGATTTGCGGATTTGCCCAACGCCGCCGCTTCACGTTCCACGGGTGACACATTGGTCAGTCGGGCGGCCTTACGGCTGGTCTTAATTTGCGTACAATACATGGAATGAAGACTAAAAAGAATGCCCCCGTCGCCCGACGCAAGCCGCAGGCCCGCGTCCCCGCAAAGCGCAAGACAACCACGATCGTCCCGGTTGTCGAAATGAAGCCCCTGCCGCCAGAAATTCACGTAGCCGAGCCGGCAATTCCGGAGCCTGCACCACTGCTGACGGCGGAAGCGGAAATTGAAACCGGGGATGAAGGACTGGAACGGCTGACTTTCAGTATCCGGCATGACCTGCAAAAGCGGCTCGATCTTTATCTGCGAGATCGGCTGGCGAACCATTCGCGAGCCATGCTGCAGAAACTTATTCGATCAGGCGCTATTGCAGTCAACGACCGGCCCGCCAAGGCCAGCACCATGTTGCGGAGCGGCGATGTGGTGAAGGTGGAACTGCCTTCCGCGCCAACACGGGAAGCATTGCCGGAAAATATTCCTTTAAAGATCGTGTATGAAGATGACCAGTTTATGGCCATTGATAAGCAGGCCGACCTGCTTGTGCATCCCGCCCGCGGACATTGGACCGGCACACTGATTAACGGACTGGTGCACCATGCCCGGCAGACCGCGGGCACACTTTCCACCGGAAGCGATCCGTGGCGGCCGGGGATTATTCACCGGCTGGATCGAAATACGACGGGCCTTATTTTAATTGCCAAAACAGATGAGGCCCATTGGCGGCTGGCCGGACAGTTTGAACGGCGCACAGTAAAAAAAACATATATCGCCATTGTGCACGGGAATCCGTCGCTGGACAGTGACTTAATTGACGCGCCACTTGGGGTGGACCAGAAGGACCGCGAACGGTACGCCGTCCGCAGAGATGAACATGGGCGCCCCGCCCAGACGGTTTACCGGGTTCTGGAACGTTTCGGGCGGTTCAGCCTGATGGAACTTTCGCCGCGAACTGGCCGCACGCATCAGTTGCGCGTCCATTTGAGTTTTATCGGTCATCCGATTGCGGGTGATACTCTTTACGGTGGCAAGGCGATATCGTTATCGGACATTACCGGCCAAGCAAACGCCGAGCAGATGCCGATTATTGAAAGGCAGGCCCTGCACGCCCACCGTCTGCAGTTTGTTCACCCGACACGATTTAACCGGATGATATTAGAAGCCCCTTTGCCGCCGGATATGATTGAATTATTGAGGCATTTACGCCCGATAAACCGATGATGAGGGCATGGGTCGCCCCGGGGCGACGGCGGGGCGTCCCCAGCATAAAGGTCGCCCCGCAGTTTCCGAAACTGACCGCGCGGACTGTCCAGACGTGGCAGTGCGGGCGCTTTGTGTCGGAAAGCTGTTGCGCCCAGAATATTGCCGGCCGGATCGCGCGGCTTACAGAATTGGCGCAAAAACATTAGAACAGCGTGTGACACGAGGAATCGGTTTCATGGCAGACGCATCAACTTTGGACAAGTGCATGGACCTTCTGGGCTACCGGTTTAATAATCCGGCTCTGCTGGAAACGGCCTTGACCCACGCCTCCTGCACGGACGACCGTCGCAACAGCAACGAAAGGCTTGAATTTTTAGGCGACTCAGTGCTGGGTTTGGTGATCTGCCACCATGTATACGACCGGTATCCGGAAAAGCTGGAGGGCGAGCTGACCATTCTTAAATCCGCAGTGGTCAGCCGTAAAACATGTGCGGCCATCAGCAACGAAACCGGGCTGACCGGATTTATAGCGGTGGGGCCAGGCATGGATAAAACCGGCCGCCTGCCGCACAGTCTGGCCGCCGGCGTTTTTGAATCCGTGGTTGGAGCGATTTATCTGGACGGCGGGTTTGCGGCGGCACGGGCATTCATACTGGCCGCCACCGAGCGCTGGATCGCGCAATACGCCTCGTCCATGCACCAGCAGAATTTTAAATCGGTACTGCAGCAGTATACCCAACGGCACAGCGGGGGCACGCCAACCTACGAAGTTCTGGCGGAAAGTGGGCCGGATCATGACAAATCGTTCTGTATCCGCGTGGTGGCCGCGGGCAAAACTTTTGAATCAGCATGGGGGCAAACAAAAAAACAAGCAGAGCAGCAGGCGGCTTTCAATGCGCTGCGCGAACTGGGTGTCATGGCGGAACTTGGTCTTGCAGCCGGCGCGGAACATCTGAACGGGGATCACCAGGTAATTCCAGAAAAACCTGAATAAAACATCCTTACGCCATAATCTGACCGGTGTGGCCGCCGGACTTTTGACCGCTGCCGACATAATCAAAAGGCATTTATCCGCGCTGCAAGCACGCCCGCGGCGCGCAGCGTTTCGGGTGTGCAAACAAATCGCCATCATTTACAAGCTGTTTTTTGCGTCCGCCAGGCACCCCATAAGACTGGCGGCGAAATTCCTGTGCCCGGCCATCACCCGGAGCTTATTTTTTAATCCTTCAAGTCACATTCATCTGGACAATGTTTTTTGAACAGACGGCTCGAAGACCGAATGCCGCCGCCATGTGGATTTTATCGGCCACATGACAGTGGTGGGCAAATGCCCGCGTGGGACAGCGCCCCATAATAAAAAAAATAGCGCGCTGGAGGATATTTTGCTTGTTTGGCTCGCCGGCATCGCCGATGAAATATCCGTTGGAGATGGAAGGATCCGGGGCCGTAGTGAAAAGCCCCCGGCGGAAGAAAGAAAGATTCCCGGGACACTGAAAAGGAAGTGCGCATCGGAATATGGCAGACAACCGTTTTATAATTTAGTTATGTACATTTTTATGAGGATTTTCAAATGATTGCTTCACACCGGAAGGACGTCCGGATGTGGAGAGAGAGAAAAATCGCGGCTGTCTCACTGGCGATTGCAGGGGCCGCGGCGCTGGCCCTGAACTCGCACGCAGGCGCGACGGTTTCCACCACACTCCCCGCTCCCACCGCTCCACTGACTATTGCGGCGGGAACCACTTATAACCCCACCCAGACGCAGATCGGCCTGCCACAATTGCTGGCGGCCAATTCCAGCCTGACCGGAGCGGGTGTGACGGTGGCGCAGGTTGAAGCTCCGCTTTCCGGCGGCGACTATTTCGAACCCACCATTTCCCAAACTGGCGTTTCCCCGTTGATTTTTACCTTTGTAAATGGGTCCGGGACGGTGTCCACCGCACAGAACACGTCGGAAGAATCCGGCCACGCCACCTATGTGGGTCAATTGTTCTACGGCACCTCCGGCGGAATTTCGCCGGGGATCAGCCAGATTTATGTGTTCGACGCCAATGACGCCTACCTGACCATGGCCAACGGAAACACCCTTATTCCGACCGGCGACACCACCGCCCCGGCGGTGGTGAATCAGAGTTTCGTGTTCCCGGGCGAAAACGCCTACGGAATTCAATACCTGGACTCCCTTTATGACAATTATGCCGCGAGCCACAACACATTGTTTGTGTCAGCCATCGGCGATGGCGGCAGCAGTTATGCCACCGGAACCAGTCCGGTCAGTTATGTCAATCCGCCCGCGGACGCCTATAACGGTATCGGTGTCGCCGCCCTGAACGGCGGATCGGGCGTGGGACCGACCTACGACGGTCGCAGCAAGCCGGATATCACCGCACCCGGAAGCTACACAAGTTATACGACGCCCATTGTTTCCGGCGCAGCGACTTTGCTGATTCAGGCCGGCGACGAAGGCATCGGCGGAGCCGGCACGCAAGTCGCGGCCACCGATATTCGTACCGTCAAGGCGCTGCTGCTAAACGGCGCGGTCAAGCCGACCGGCTGGACAAATTCCTATACAGTCAACAGCGGCGTGATCACGTACAATGCCCCGAAAGCATTTTCCAACACTCCGCTGGACCCGCGTTATGGCGCAGGCGTGGTAAATGTTTACAATTCCTACGAGCAGCTTGCCGCAGGCGAACACACCTACAGCGCAGCGTCCACACAGGCGGTCAATGCCGCCCCGGTGTACGCCACCACTGCCGGCCCCGTCGAAACGAGCTTTGACGGCTGGAATCTGGCGACCATCACCAGTGGCACGAGCTTCGATGCGGCGCAACATTATCTGTTCAACCTTCCGGGCACAGGCGGCAATTCATATGACCTGACCGCCACACTGACCTGGGACCGGCAGGTGAATCAGACCGCAATCAACAACTTGTCGCTGTATCTGATGAGTTCCGGCGGAAGCCAAATCGCCGGCAGTTTCAGCACCATTGACAATGTGCAGCAATTAACCGTGAGCAACCTGGCACCTGGAAGTTACGATCTGCAGGTCATAAAGCTGGGCGGGACATCCATTGTATCCGCATCCGAAACCTATGCACTGGCATTTAATTTTGTCGACCCGGCCGGGCCGACTTCCAATGGCGGCAGCATTCCGGAGCCAGCCACATGGCTGCTGATAATGACCGGTGCAGCCAGTATCAGTCTGATGCCACGACGGGCGTTTACCCGGGTGCGGGCCTGACATAAACCGCACAATGGCGGCGGTCCGGACCGGGCAGACTATAAAAGACACGAGAGATTGAGGATTACCTTGGGTTCAGCTCAGCACGGCGGGGCGCTTGCGCCTCGTCGGCTGATGCTTTTTTTAGCCTAACTGTTCGCCGCCTGACGTGGCTGGTTATTTGCGAAAGAACGTCTTGCCCGGCGCGGTGATCTTGCTTAAGCGATTGTTGACATACAACCCCTCCAGCAAAAATTCGGCGAGCGAAACCAGAACTCCGGCGTCGTCAGCGGACAGTTTCATATCTTTGGCGAGTTTTACCGCAGCGGCCTTTAGCCCTTTTACATGGCCAATATTTTCCAGAAGAATTTCCGTGGGAACTTCGTCGCCCACCTGCTT
>JAJZOA010000113.1 GCA_021852225.1 Planctomycetota bacterium | reverse complement strand
TTCCTCAGCGACCACCGCACCATGGCCGGGACGGTTGGCGAAGATAATCCAGTACGTCACGGGTATAACCAGCAGAGTAAAGATGGTAGACGCGAAAAGGCCGAAAATCAGCGTCCAGGCCAGACCCGAAAAAATGGGGTCGGTCAAAATGGGAATTGATGAAAACATGGCGCAGGCTGCGGTTAATAGAATAGGACGCATACGGAGCACGACACTTTCCAGAATCGCATCATATAAACTTTGCCCGCGTGCCAGTGACCGATGAATAAAGTCGATGAGAACCACAGAGTTTCCCGTGACGATACCGGCCAGAGCAATCATGCCAATCATGGCGGTGGCGGTAAAAAACACCACATCGGGATAACCTCCGACGGTATGCGCTGTCAGCAGATTCAAGATCCAGAAACCGGGCATGACGCCGGGAATAGTCAGGGGAATGGCCAGCATGATAATAAGCGGCAAAAAGAAAGACCCGGTCTGGGCTACCAGCAGTATATAAATGCCAACCATGGCCGCGCCAAAAGCCAGCCCCAGATCGCGGAAGACATGTTCGGTGATGCGCAATTCACCTTCGCCGTCAAAATTGACATGCACTCCGGAAGGAAGTTGCCAGGCGATTCCGGAACCGTTATGAAAGAAGGAGCGATCCGCCAGCGGACGGGGTTTGACTTCATGGATCCAGCCGCTGCCGATATGTGTCATGCCCGCAATTGCGGGTTTGGGCGCATCCGGCAGACGATCCGCTTCCACATCCACAATGGCGTTAATGGGCGGCCGGCCCGCGGTGTCGGCGTAGACGTATACAATGCGGAGCAGATCTTTATGATAAATGGCTTCACCGGCAAAATCTTTTTTCCAGTGTCCGAGTTCCGCCAGTGGAATCAAGGCGTCTCCGGAACCGCGGACAAAAATTTTATCTAAATCGCGCGGGCTGGAACGCCGGGAAATCGGCAGCCGGAGAATGATATTCAGCGGTTGCCTCTGGCGCGGGGCGTGAATCGTTCCGGCAATCTGGCCGCCCAGAGCCAGGGCCAGGGTTTGAGAAATTTCACTGGTCGTCACACCATTAAGAGCCGCTTTACGCTTAGCGGTGACAAAAATTACCTGTTTTTCCGGCGCCTGCACACTGTCATCCACATCCACCACGTCGGGTTCCAACATCAGGCGATGGCGTAAGGTACGGGCAGCCAATTGCATCTGATGATAACTGGTGGTGGGAGAACCGTGAATTTCACCGACAATAGTATCCAGCACGGGCGGGCCGGGCGGCGCTTCAACAATTTGAATACGCACGCCATATTTACGGGCGATGGCGGTAAGACTGTTGCGGATACGCAGGGCTATTTCATGCGTCTGCATGGCCCGTTGCTGTTTGCCGGCCAGATCAACGGCAATTTGTGCGTCATTGGGCTGGGTACGCAGGAAATAATGCCGCACCAGGCCATTGAAATCCATCGGTTCACCCACACCGACATAGCTGGTGATATCCACCACTTCATGCAAACGCCGCAGGCGATGCACTAAAGCTCGGGTGGCGGCATCGGTCTGCTGCAGAGTCGTGCCACGTCGAGCATGGACCACCACCAGCAGATTGCTCTGATCGCTGAATGGCAACATTTTCAGCGGTACCAGGCGTAAGGCCGGTAAGGCTATGGCCCCGGCGGTAATGGCAAGGACCGCCAGAATAAATCCCCACCGTGCCACACGATATTTCAGCATCGAACCGAGCACTGGAGAAAACAGACGATAACGAATCGTTCGTTTAACATCAGCAGGTACATGCGCATCGGTCTCCGTGGCGGCGGTGGCACTCGGCACTTTAGCGTATTGGTGTTTGAGCACTTGAAAAGCCAGCCACGGCGTGATGGTGAAGGCGACCAGTAATGATACCAGCATGGCGATGGGTACATTGAACGCCATAGGGCGCATGTACGGTCCCATCATTCCGGTGATAAAAAACATGGGAATAAAGGAAAGGATGACGGCCAGGGCCGCGACAATCAGCGGCGGTAAGACTTCCGAAATAGCCTTGAGCGCAATCATGCGGGTAGCTTTACCCGCCATGGCAAAATGACGGCTGATGTTTTCCACATCAACAATCGGGTTGTCAACCAGCAGCCCCAATGAAAGTATCAGAGCAAAAAGTGTAACACGATTAATTGTAAACCCGACCATGAGATTGAAAGCCAGCGTAATGCCAAAAACCACCGGGATGGCCACCGCCACCACCATGGATTCCCTCCAGCCCAACCCAATGGTCAACAGTACAATGACAATCACAATGGCGATCAACAAGCCTTCAATCAGACCGTTAACTTTGGCATTGGCCGACAGACCGCTGTTACGCGTGATGATCATATTTATGTCGGAAGGAAGCATCACCCGGGCGAGTTTCCGGGCCCGATGAATGACATCCGAAGCCACCCAGACGGCATTGCTGTCGGCTTTTTTGGCAATGGCCACGGTAACCGCGGGAACCGCGGCGCCGACTTGCCGTCTGGGGTGACCAGCGAGAACCGTCCCTGGAAAATCATGGGCTTCATGCACCTTGGCCGCCGGACCCCAGGTATGCCAGACATAGGAATTAACTTCGGCGGGGCCATCTACGATGCGGGCGACATTGCTTAAATACACGGGCTGCTGATGCCAGACGGATACCACCAATCGTCCCAATTGCCGGGCGTTGGCAAACGCGGTTCCGGTCAGCACACGAACTTCATGATTATTCCGCTTATAACTTCCCGCAGTCATAGTGACATTGGCCGCCTGAATATCCTGATCGATTTCCAGCGGCGTAATATTGTAGGCGCGCATTTTGGCCGGGCTTAAATAGGCATAAACTACGCGCGGGCGGCCGCCTATCACATACGCCCGCGACACATTCGGAGCTGCGGCCAGGCGAACGGCAAGCTCCTCCGCGGTTTGTCGCAGTGCCACCGCCGTGGCGGTTTTACTGGTAAGCGTTAATGTGACAATCGGCACATCGTTGATGGT
>JAJZOA010000177.1 GCA_021852225.1 Planctomycetota bacterium | reverse complement strand
TTGATGGTTATAGAACTGGGAGTCAGCAATCTCCAATAACCAAAATCTGCAACCCCTGAACTGAAATGAATTATACCGGTCGCCGTGCGGTTTGAAACCCGGCGAACTGCTTATATTGCATTCAAATGCGCCGAATGCGTGTGTCCGGGGCGGATCATCCATGGGGCGATATGCCGCCGAACATAAGTCGTGGCGGCGGCAAAAACTTATGAGCCGAAATGATCGCCCTCAACAACCTTGCCCGGATGCCGCGCGATTTGGAATAATCCCGGTAGTCCGCTTTTATACGAATGTGCTCGTGCATCAAAGGCAAATCTTTAACGGAGGATAGGATATTCAAGTCCGCCCGCCAATTTGACAATGTTCGTGGAATCAGATAACCTAAAAATTTAGGTTTGGCTCACATGTATGTCTGCATGCGACAAACGCTTTGAGAGTCTGTGGCGTATATAATCATACAAACCGCCGTGGGTTTGACTGGCAATAAGGAGTTGATGATGCGATTCGGTCGTCCGGTTCTGGGAATATTGTTCGCATTGTTCGCTGGGGCGGGGGTATTTTTGAATCTGCCGCTGGGCGGCGGGGACGATTCCGCGATTGCCCGCGCCAGCACGGCCAAGCCCGCCATTATGGTAGCCGGTGTTGCGGTGAAGGATCGTGTGCTGGCCCGCGGACTGAATTATTTGTTAACCGTCCAGCAGCCTAATGGGGCTTGGCTTGACCAGGTGGGGCCAGCCACGACCGCACTGGTGGTGAAGGCTTTTGTGCAGGCGGGAATACCCGTTTCCAGCCCGGCCATTGCCCGCGCTTTGCATTTTATTGAAAGTACCCATCAGCCCGACGGCGGCTTTTATGTTCACAACATGCTTCAGAATTACAACACCAGCATTGTGCTGAGTACCTTGGCTATGCTTCCCGGCAAAGAATGGAAAAAACAAATTCGCCAGGCCCAGCATTACCTGATTTCCCTCCAACGGGTAGCGCCAATGAAAGATGCCAGCGGCCAGCCCATTACACCCGGTAATTCCTGGTATGGCGGCGTGGGTTATGGCGCGGGGCGGCCGGACCTTTCCAATACCACATTTTTCATTTCCGCCCTGCATGACAGCGGCGTTCCCGCCTCTAATCCGGCCATTCAGCGGGCGCTGGTGTTTGTGACGCGGTGCCAGGAAAACAGCGAAACAAATTCGCAGCCCTTCGCTAAAGGACTCAGCAATGGCGGATTTATTTACACCGCAGCCAATGGTGGCGAATCGCAGGCGGGCGATCGGGATAATCTAAAGGGGGGATCCACTCTTGCGGCGTACGGCACCATGACCTACGCCGGCTTGAAAAGCATGGTGTATGCCGGTCTTACTAAAACCGATCCGCGGGTTAAAGCCGCTCTTAAGTGGATACGGGCTAACTGGACACTGTCTTTCAATCCCGGCACCGGTCACAGTAAAATGGGGCTGTTTTATTATTACCTGATGTTTGCACGCAGCCTGGCGGCGTTGGGCACGCCAGAAATTACCGATGCCAATGGCATTCAGCACAATTGGCGGCGGGAAATTCACCAGAAGCTTGCCGCATTGCAGCGGAAAAACGGTTCTTGGAAAAATATCTGGTCCAAACGGTGGCTGGAATTTAACCCGGTCCTGGTGACCAGTTATAGCTGCCTGGTGCTGGATGCCGCGGATGGAAACTCGCCAACGGGCGCCAATTAACCAGACTTTTAAGCTTCTGTCGCGCAGGCAAAATTGTTTTGGCGCAAAATTCCGACCGTGTCCGCTTCTATTTGGATGCGAAATGAATGCTATGGATATTTCGCGCACGCTGTGAATTTAAACGCTTTTAAAGGGCTGAATTGATAAGATCGCAAGCGGGTCAAATTACGAACGTTGGAGTGTGGAACCGTCATGAAGGCATGGGTGATCAGGAAAGAACAGCAATTAGAGCCAAAGTAAAGCTGTAAAATTCTGGCCAGGATGCCCGACCCCCAGATAAGCAAAATGCAAATACATTGGGGGGCGTTCTATGTGCCTGCCAAACGAGCCGGCCCTCTTTTTGCCCGCTATGGAGACAGCCTCAGGATGCCTGATGGCCACAAAAATATTCTCGAATCACAAACTTAGCGATCTTCCACATAAACCGGGCACGTGATGGAATCTTGCCATCGCGCATTCAATAGCGTTCATCGGTGAAGCCGGGCGCACTGCGTCTCCGCCGATCCACAGCGGGTTAAACCGCAACTCAATGATTGACGCGTCTGGCCACTTGGCCTGCAAAGTAGATTGCCGCCCGGAAAAAAATCTACGCTTTCCTGCCCGCCCATCGCGCTTCGCATTTTACTTAAAAAGGCGGTTTTCATCTTTTGGCCGCCCGCACGATTTTCCGTTAAACTTCCCTTTTCCCTGATCGGGGCAAATAAATGTCGATCGGTTCGTGATCGGCTATGGATGCACCCGACAGGCACACAGGAGTCAGGAATATGGTCGCTGGTTCTTCCGCCACACATCGGACATCGCTTTGCTTCATTGGCGCAGGCAATATGGCTGAGGCTATTGCCCGCGGAATCATTTCCGCCGGAATCTTGAAGCCCGGTCAGATGACCGCAGTTGATCCCGTGGCGGAACGCCTGGCGGTTTTTTTGAATCAGTTGCATATTGCCGGCGCGGATGATGCCGCATTGGCCGCCGCACGGTCAGATTGTGTGATTCTTGCGGTCAAGCCGCAGAAAATAACGGAAGCCTTGACCGAACTTAAGACGGGCATTCACTCAGGCACCCTGCTGATCAGCATCGTAGCCGCTGTATCCACACGTTATATCGAAAGCGTGCTGCCTCCCGTTCGCGTGATTCGCGTGATGCCCAATACTCCGATGCTGGTCGGATGCGGTGCCAGCGGACTATGCCGGGGAAATCTGGCATCCGCGGACGATATGGCCAAGGCCCGCAAACTTTTTGGGGCGTGTGGTAAAACCGTGGAAGTTCCGGAAAACCTGATGGATGCGGTGACCAGCCTTTCCGGATCCGGCCCGGCGTATGTTTTTTTCATGGCCGAGGCTCTGGCCGCCGCTGGACAGAAAATGGGCCTGCCCAAGGCGGAAGCGGAACTTCTGGCTCGCCAGACAATAATAGGTGCCGGCAAGATGCTGGCGGAATCAACTGATTCGGCGGTTGAGCTGCGCCGTAAAGTGACCAGTCCTGGCGGTTTTACCGAGGCTGCCATTCAATCTATGGAAGCGCGTGGCTTTCAGGCACTAATGGAAGCCGCCCTTGCGGCGGCACAGGAACGTGGGCGGCAATTGGCAAGGTAATGATTTAATTTGTGCGCGGAAAAGCCTCGGTACCGCCGCCACCGGTTCTAGACATTTGAAATCTTGACGAGACCAAGCAGATGTACGCCATTGAAGTGACCAGGGAATTTTGCGCAGCTCATCAGCTTCGGCTGGCAGATGGCGGCGTGGAATCATTGCATGGTCATAACTGGCACGTGACGGTGCGGGTGGAAAGCACGAATCTTGATGCGTTGGAAACGGTGATGGATTTTCATGCGCTTCAGGCAATTGTGGATCAAATCGTGGGGCCGTGGGTGAACCGGAATCTCAATAATTTTCCGCCATTTGACCGGCAATGGAACCCATCCGCGGAACGGGTTGCCGAATTTATTGGCCGTGAATTGGCGAAGCAAATGTCGGCAATGGTTCGGCTGGCCGAAGTGCGTATAACCGAGGCACCAGGGTGTGTGGCGATTTTTCGGCCGGAGCCATAAGAAATCAGGCCAAAAGTGAATTCGGTCTAATTTTTAGGTCGATTTTTGGGAGTCGGATACTGCATCGCACAATTAACAAAATTTTGCAATCGCGATATTTGGCGCGACGGACCGAGAATACAGGCAGAATTCTGTTGACAAATCTGCCAATGGGAATTAAAGTAGGCTCGTCGGATTGAGACTCCGACCTGATATAAGCTGAGAGCAACCACCCCCCATGATTTAAAATAACTACAGATTAGAACAGTCAGAAGTCGTTGTTGTTTGAAGCGATTCAGGAAAGATACTTGTGAGCGGGAGAGACATCTCGTTCTGGTTTTCTTTCAACACCTAATCAGGATCGTCAGTTCCGCGGGTTTGCGGAGTAATTTGGCTCCTGATAAGCATTCCTCTTCCATGCGTTATGGATGCGAACCATGTGGTTTGTGGCGTATGAGAGGGAGCAGAGTTTCGTGACAATCGTATTGTCGCAATTTAATAAGGAAATATATCATGTTGAACAAAGCGCTTGCTGGAAAATTTAAAGTTACCTCCGTTCTGGCCTGCGTCGTGGCCGCAGCCTTAAACGCTGGAACCGCTTTTGCGGGCAGCGCCACTGCAGTTACCTGGAACTTCAGTACCGCATCAAGTTCGGCCTCCTTAAGTACCACTGGAGATTTAGGCGATTACGCGACTTTCACGGGCAGCGAATCCCCGGCCAACTCTCTTGGCTTCCCATTGAGCAGCGACTTGGGTGTTAAAGCCTACGGTGAGGAGGTTGGAACTTCCGTAACGACTGTTACGAAATATTCTTCGAAGGGCCACCAAGTGGGCAGCCCCAAGGTTACGTTAGCCTACACATCTAATACTACTAACGCCGCTGCGTTGTATGGAAAGGACTTGAATCCTACTGAAACGGGCCTCGGCTTGTACAACTTCCCAGACAATGAAATTAGCGACACACCGCCGTCAATCGCGACGAAGGATAGTCATTCGGGAAAATTCCGCATTGTGACCACTACCGAAACCTACCAGACCGGCGTGGTTCAAATTGATTTGACTAACATTCTGGCCTTCCTGGCAAATGCCAGCCCGGCCGATGCCACACTCACCATCGGCAGCCTGCAAAGCCCGGATGAGGCGATTATTTCTGTATCCGCATCGCTGGGAACCATCGGTAAGCAAATTGGCTCCGTAGCTTCCGGCAATGGCTCAAATCAATCCACAACGATCTCGCTTAGTGAATTGATGGGCGAAAGTTACCTTAACATCACGGCCGCTGCCGCCGGTCAGGCTGGCAGCCATTGCCAGCCCGGCACGCCGGGCCAGACGGTGCTTCTTAGCACCATCACACTGAATGTTCCCAACCCAAGCACTATTCCCGCTGGACCGTCCGTGCCGACCCCAGCTTCGTTTGGCCTGCTGGCGGTTGGTGGATTGGCCCTGTTTCCGATGCTGATTCGCCGTCGAAAAATGATGATCTGATTCTCATTGGATATCATACGCAAAACGTTCGCGGCCCGGATTTTGCTTTCAAAATCCGGGCTTTTTTTTGAGTTGCAACGCGCGTGGGTTATTTTTTCGTCGGTTTCGGGCTCGCCGCTAAAATAAGCGGACGCCCCCATGGCCAATGCCGTGTGATAAATTTATCGGTCATGGCATTGCGCTGCCGCATAAATGAAATGATGGCGGTTGGAGAAGCCGGAACTCCGACCAGTTGAATCGAAAATGTTCGCAGTTTCCTTCCCCGCATAACCAGCAGATTCACCGTCGCTCCGGGTGGGTACGCGCTCAGCATCAGGGGAAAAGTGTACGCATTAGCCCCGTGTGGAAAAGGATGAGAATTTATTGCAAGAATAATATCGCCGCTCTGTAAAACCCGGGCCGCCGGAAAGCCAGGCAGCACCGAAATCACCTGCGCGGCATTTAAACGAATGCTTTTCTTTTTGGTGGTAAGCGTCAGGTGTCGCGGAAAAAAGTTGATGCCAATAAGCGGTCGCGGACCAGCAGCGAATTCTGCGTGTACAGGCAGTATCTGCAGGCAGATACGCATGAGGCGCGCCTTCTGTTCCATATTGTGTGTCAACTGAAGTTTGAATACCAGCGCCGAAAGGGCCGAATTGTTTTGTCGCAGCAGCCAGCGCTGGGCATGGGACCGCTCAAGCCAGCGATCAGAAGCGAGCTGGCCGATGGCCCGCTGCATGTTTTCATTCGGCTTGTTGGCAATTGCAAACCGTGGGTTTAGAAGTACAAGGAAAAATGTCGCCAGCAGGCAAGGACATAACAACCCCAAGCCGCCGGATACACGCGGCCCACCGGGCGGTTGGCATAGGACGATCGTTCTCATTTCATAAATTTAAGCTTTGGGCTTGGTAAGCGATTGCAATGCCGAAAGCGCGTCGTCCGCTGGAATATGTTCATGATCCAGTTCTTCAGCCACGGGCAGATCATCTTTTGGTTCAATATCAACCGTACCGGAATCTTCGGATTGGTTGCGGCTTCGATCAGAAATTTCCTCGCCCAGAATGGTGCGCACCGGCTTGATTTGTGTCGGTTCGCCATCAATAACGACCGTAAATGTCACGGGTCCGATGCGAATATGATCACCGGGCATCAGGGGCTGGTCCACGGTCACGCGCTGATTGTTGTGATAAGTTCCATTGGAACTGCCGGCATCCTTCAGCATCGCTGTGTTGTCTTCAATTGCAATTTCACAATGGTGCCGAGATATGGTTCCGAGCGGAACCTGAAGTTCGCAATCATCGCCACGTCCAATAACCGTTTTGGTCCGGTGGATGGGAAATTCGCGGCGTTGGCCATCTTCCTTGAAGACAACAAGAGTCAGATCCATGGTATAACCTCCGGCATAAAAACTGCGGTTATGCAATACTACGTCTAACCGTTCCGGGAAACCGGCACGGCGCGCTGCACCGAATCTCAAAACTCTGACCCTCTGATGAATATATCGTACAATAATGCCCTTGAGGTCGCAAAAAATATGACAGAAAGAATAAATTTACCCGTAGTGCCCGTTCCTGTTGGCGGCAAGCCCCTTCCGCGGGAGAGGTTTTTTGACCTGCCGCCCGCTGATAGGTTAGATTCACAATCAGCAGTTCAGGCAATTTACATGCACGTACCATTCTGTACGACCAAATGCCATTATTGCGACTTTTATTCCTTGGCCGGGCATTTAGAGCAGATTCCTCGCTTTTTGGCTGCGATTAATTGTGAAATGCAACTGCAAACGACACATTTCGGTACTCCAGAGCCAGAAACAATCTTTATTGGCGGCGGCACGCCAACCCTTTTGCCGCCGGAGGATTTGGCTGCTCTTCTGACTAATTTGCGTAAATCAGTTAAAATAAATCGCGTAAAGGAATTTACAACTGAAGCCAATCCCAACACCTTCGACCAGGTACGCGCGGAAATATTGGCCGAAGCGGGTGTAAACCGCGTTAGTTTTGGCGCGCAATCATTCCATTTAAATGAGCTTAAAACCCTACAACGCGATCATGATCCCGAATGTGTGCCACTGGCCATAAGTTTCGCGCGAAAAGCAGGCATTTCGAACATCAACATCGACCTTATTTTCGGAATTCCCGGTCAAACGCTGGCCTCTTTGCGCCAAAGCCTTCATCGGGCGATCGAACTTCATCCGGCTCATATATCCTGTTATAGCCTGGTTTATGAACCAAATACCCCGATGACCGCCCGGCTGAAGAGCGGACAAATTGCTCCAATGGATGAAAATCTGGAATTGGAAATGTTTGACATGGTGCGCGACACACTGGCCGCCGCCGGACTGAACCGTTATGAAGTTTCCAATTTCGCCCGTTCTGGTTTTGAGTGCCAGCACAATTTAAATTACTGGCGTGGCCAAAACTATCTGGCGTGGGGGCCGGCCGCCGCTGGCCACCATTCCGGATACCGCTGGAAGAATGTGCCAAGTCTTATGCGTTATGCGACCGCATTGCTGGATTACCCATCGCGCCTGCCGATCACCCAAATGGAACGACTGGTGGGCGCGGCGCGCTGGGGTGAACGGGCCATGCTGGCGCTGCGGCTGACCGAAGGATTAAATCTTGCAGCCTTTGGGCAGACCACCGGCCTGGATGCGGTTGAAATTCTTGCGGGTGTTTTGAAGAAATACGAGGGGCTCGGCCTGTTGGAAGTAACCGATTCCCGGTTGCGCCTGACCGCGCGGGCGGTGGCGGTATCCGATACGATCATGGGGGATGTGCTGGCCGCGTTTGAAGGTTATGTGAATCGTGGCAGCCAGGCTTTTGATCAGAAAAAACTTGGAATAAACCGGTGAACGATTGATGGCCTATTCCGTAGTGGAAGAGTATCATCATCCGCGCGGCGGGCAGCCGCGCAAAGAAGCTGTATGGAGAAAAAATGAAGAAAGCCAGTTTGCTTACCATATTTCTGATTGTTTTTATTGATCTGGTGGGTTTCGGCATTGTGCTGCCCAATCTGCAGTTGTATGGCCAGCAATATGGCATAAACAATTATTTTTATCTGACATTAATCGGCGCGACCTATTCATTTTTCCAATTTATCTTCGCACCGGTGCTGGGCAAGTGGTCTGACCGTATTGGTCGGCGGCCTGTGCTGCTCATAAGCCAGTTGGGTACGCTGGCCGGATTTCTGATTTTATTCGCCGCCAACGCGTTCCGCGGGCAGGCGCTGGGCATTATTCTGATTTTTTTATCCCGTATCATTGACGGCATCAGCGGTGGAAATATTTCCACGGCTAATGCCTACATAGCGGACATCACCACGCCCGAAAACCGGGCGAAGGGAATGGGTGCCATCGGGGCGGCATTTGGCCTGGGATTTGTGTGCGGGCCGCTGATCGGCGCGGGGGTCAGCAAATTTTTCGGTTTGCAATATGTCCCGCTGGCCGCGTCAGTCTTTACCATTGCGGCTCTCCTGATGACCTGGTTCACTTTACCCGAATCGCGCGTCCTGAATGCGACGAAAAATGATGCCGCCGCCCGGCGTTTTTCTTTCCGCGGTCTGCAGCATTCCATTGTTCGGCCAATCATCGGGCCGCTGATTCTTCTGTTTTTCGTAAATGGTTTCGCCTTTGCCGGAATGGAACAAACGTTGAGCCTGCTTATTCAGAATCGCCTGTATCCGATGCAGCCGGTCACCGCACCTATTCCGAATCAGCCAGACGCCCATCCTACGACCGGCGCTTTTTCCAATTCGCCCGGCGCAGTCGCATTCCGCAAGAAGCAGGACAGGCAGGCATCCGAGGCGTCCGGACTTCTGTTTGGCGCGATTGGTGTGATGATTGTGATGATTCAAGGCGGCATGATCGGCCGGTTGACCAAAAAATATGGTGAACTGAAACTGGCTGTCACGGGCCCGATTATTATTTCCGCCGGCCTTGTGTTGATCGGCCTGCCCGTGCACTGGGCGTGGAAATGGACAGGATTTTTAATCGGCGGGCTGCTGCTGGCCATAGGCATTGGCATCTTCAACCCGGCCATGCAAAGCCTGATCAGCCGTCATTGCAGCGCCGATGAGCAGGGCGAAGTGTTGGGGGCGAATCAGGGAATGGCCAGCCTGGCGCGCTGTGCCGGGCCTATTCTGGCGGGCCTGCTGTTTGAATATCTGTTCCCCGCAGCGCCTTATTACATTTCCGCCGCGCTTTGTCTGGCGGTTACTCTGATGGTGTTTGCGAATCGGGCGAAATTCAGGCTGCCTGTGTCCGGCGCTGCGGAACACCAAGCTTCGCCCCAAGCCAAATAGCTACGCCAAAGCCGCAAAACCAGCCGATCGTTCCGCCGGCAATAATGTCGGAATAAAAATGTGCCTGCATGACCACGCGCGAAAAAGCTGTCAGCCATGCGACCATTAAAAACAGCCATTTGCCGCGCGGCGATAAATATGTCAGTGCCGCGGCCATGGCAAAAGCAACCACCGCATGGCCGCTGGGAAAGCTCAAATCCTTTTGGGTATGCAGGCCGCGGCCGAATATCCATACATTTAATCCGTCATTTAAATGACCGCTGGGTAACATTCCAATAGGTCTGATACGTCCGCACAGACTTTTAAAGAATTCCGATACTCCGCCCGCTCCCAGAATGCTTCCCAGCATGATCGCTCCGCCGCGCCAGCGAGCCGGGTCATACACCGCCACCAGCAGCATGATGAACAGAACCTCAGCCGGAACTCCGACATCGCGCAGTGCCCGCCACGTTGATTCCATGTGATGATACAGTTGGGAATGAAACAGGGGGGTGGTGGTTCGCCACCAGGGAGCGTGCGGATGGGTTGCCGGATTTAATTTTACGGCGGCCCAACTGTAAGGTTGCTGATCGCCCATGAGCCACCGTGTCGCCCGCCAGAGCGTGGTATCCAGACGGGCGTTGAAACTCAACAGGCAGATAAGTGCCGTTGCAACTATGCCCAGAATGGTCAGGTTCTTGGGCATGGGAGACGCCGGTCCGCCCCCTGAGGCGGAAGGTTTTACCGATGCATGTGGATTGTCACTGTTCATGGAATACGTTTATACCAGCGCACGGCGGGGATTTGAACCTGGCGGAATTTTTTTCCCCCTTCGAGTTTGTTACCCTGAAACCGGCGGAAAATGACCGGCGGCGAGTGCGGTCGCTCCATTCTTAAGGGATAGATCGCCGGGCAGGCGCGCCAGACCAACAGGCTCATCACCAATCAATTTGTCTTAAGGGTCGCCTGTCTATAGCATCATGCGGTAAACTGCTCCCGTATTCTGGCTGCTTTGGCGCAAAGCCGATAGCCAGAAAGTACGGGCAAGCTGTATGGAGATGGCCAATGAATGGCAACGACGGCACGGGTGTTAAACGCGAACACATGGATCCTTCGCACAAGGCACTGGAAATTAATCTGGATCGTCGGCGCTACGGCACGTTTGCCGAAATCGGCGCCGGTCAGGAAGTTGTCCGCTGGTTCTTCCGCGCGGGCGGCGCTTCAGGCACCATCGCCAAAAGCATTAGTGCGTATGACATGTCGGTCAGCGACGCGATTTACGGGAAATCCGAACGGTATGTAAGCCGGGCCCGACTTCAGTCCATGCTGGATTACGAACACAAACTGAATTTAAGCCGATTGAACGAATCGCGCGGCGATACCACGGCCTTTTTTGCGTTTGCCAACACAGTGGCGGCGCGTGGATTCAATTCCACCCGCGAAGGGCATGGCTGGCTGGGAGTTAAATTTCAGGCCCATCCGCGCGATCAGGATAGTCAGATCATCCTTCATGTTCGCATGTTGGATCGCGAAAATTCGCAACAGCAGGAGGCGCTGGGAATCGTGGGCGTGAATCTGCTGTACGGCGCGTTTTTCCTGCATTATGAACCGGAGTTGCTGCTTAAGTCCCTTCTGGACGGACTTTCGATTGACCGCATTGAAATCGACATGATTGAATTCACTGGAATCGAATTCCGCCACGTGGACAACCGCATCATGAGCCTGCGTCTGGTCGAGCTTGGCTTAAGTGACTCGGCTATGTTTGGCCCGTCGGGCGAAGTGCTTCAGCCCTCTGAAATTCTGCATAATAAGCCTATTCTGGTAGAGCGTGGAAGCTTTCGGCCTGTCACCCATGTCAACCTGGACATGTTGCGCTGTGCCCGGGAAAAATTCGCGCAGGTCGCCGGGGCGGGCATCGGTGAGCCGGTTGAATTAATGGAAATCACCATGCGCAATCTAAAGGCAAGTGGTGCGGATATAGATCTGCGTGATTTTCTGGCAAGGGCCGACATTCTGTGCGCCTGTGGAAAGACCGTGCTTATTTCGGATTTCTTCGAATTTTACCGATTGGCCGCCTGCCTGGCCCGCTATACCAAAATGCCGCTGGGATTGGTCATGGGGGCCGCAAGTCTGCTGGAATTATTCGACGAAAAATACTATGCCGATCTGGAAGGCGGCATACTGGAATCACTCGGCCGACTGTTTAAAAATGAACATAAGCTGTATGTGTACCCCTATCTGAATGCGGAAAAAAATATCGTGACCGCGCAGACTCTGGGCATCAAGCCGGAACTTGGCCAACTTTACGGGTATCTGCTGGAGCGCGGATTCATTCAGCAGATGGATAACTACCGGCCGGAATACCTGCCTATTTTTTCCCGCGATGTTTTGCAGAAAATTAAGATCGGCGATGATTCCTGGAAGACCATGGTGCCGGAAAATGTTTCTGAAATAATTCAAAAGCGCTGCTTTTTTGGATATAGGCCCAAGTGATTCAGCGTCCCTGATCCCGCCGCTGCCTGGATTTTCCCGCCTGGACGTCCGCGTGACTGACGGGCATTTAAATCGTACGATCAGATGTCCACGCTGGCCCATGGCCGCCGGGATGTCATGCTAAACAGAATCTGTTTCAGGAACTGACATTTATGAAAAGTCTGTCGCCGGTATTAAATCTGCTCATTGTGCTGCTGGCCGCGGCGGTGATTGTGGTAACCGTGGTGGCCATGCGACGCCTGGCTCGCCAGGCCGCGATGGGAAGGTCAGCCAGTGGGGTTTATAACGTGCGAAACTTCGGTGCCATGGGCAACGCGGTTCATCCGGATACCGCGGCAATCAACCGTGCGATTAATACGTGTACCAGCTACGGCGGAGGAACCGTACTGTTTCCGCCGGGGAAATACTTTTGCGGCACGGTGCTGCTAAAAAGCAATGTCACGCTGCATCTGGAAAAAGGGGCGGAAATATTCGGTTCGCCGCATCTGGCGGATTATGTCAAGGTAGATCCATTTGTGGATGGGGACGGCCAGTCTTTTGGCTATTGCCTGATAGGTGCCGCCGGGGCGCGAAACATCGGTATAACCGGACACGGCACGGTTGATGGCGACGGCGTGGGTTTCAACGGCGATCGGCCGTTTCTGGTTCGCCTGGCGGATTGCCAGGGTGTTACCGTTCGGAATGTCCGCCTGACGCAATCCGCCGCCTGGGGATTGAATCTTTACCATTGCCGGACCGTTCTTGTTAGCCATGTAACTATTTATAATCATGCAAATTATAACAACGATGGAATCGACATTGACTCGTCCGAGCTGGTTCGGATCGTGCACTGCGATATCAATTCCGAGGATGACTGCATCTGCTTCAAAACCACCACCCGCGCACCGTGCCGCCACATTCGCGTGCGCGACTGCCGCCTAAGCAGCCAGTGCGCCGCGGTCAAGTTTGGCAGCGAATCGCGCGGTACTTTCAGCGATATTCATGTCCGCGACTGCCACGCCTATGACACCCGTCTGGGCGGAATTAAAATTCTGTGCATGGATGGCGGCCATATTCACAATGTCCGGTTTGATAATTTTTCCATGCGAAATGTGGACATGCCGATTTTCATTCGCCTGGGGGCGCGGCTTGGCACGTTCCATCCGGGCCAGAAGCCGGAAAAGCCCGGTACCATCACCAATATTGTAATCCGGAATGTCACGGCGACCGCCTGCAACGAGGGGCATCTGCTGTTTCCGACCGGCGTGTTTATAACCGGAATTCCCGGAGATCCGATCGGCAGTGTGGTCTTGGACAATATTCAGATGACCCTGACCGGCGGGGCGGCCGCATCCGATGCCAAAGTGCACGTCCCGGAGGTCATAAGCGAATTTCCGGATTTCTATCTGTTTTCGAGGTATTTTCCCGCCTACGGCATTTTTGCAAGGCATGTCAGCAACCTGCGGCTTAATAATGTGGATTTTCACCTGGAAATGCCGGATGGCCGGCCGGCCATTGTCTGTCAGGATGTTTCCCATGTGGTATGGAATCAGGCCCCCGCGCCGGTATTTCAAGCCATTTCCAGATAATGGGGGGCAGGTGGTTCGCAGGCGAGTATTTTCCTTGGGCGACGCGAATTCCGCCACAGCAGAGGCAGAATAGGGCGGATTGGACCCGACCGGACGGCAAGCTTATGGCACCTGAACGGGACGAACCAATGCGACATCTGCCTTGTCCGGCGGGCAAGCTGCGGGAAAGTGGGCAAGGCGAAGCTGATTTGTCGCTTCACTTTGTCGGCTCTGGTAGATATAATCCATTGTAGCTGCTCGCTGTGGAGTCGCGATGTTTTGGAGTAAAGCAATATGGCAATTGTACTAAGTGAATCTGCGGCCAAGGAAATTAAATCGATCATCAAGGATCAGGGCCTTTCCGATGCCGCCGCGTTGCGTGTTGGCGTCAAGGGTGGTGGATGTTCTGGTTTCAGTTATGTCCTTGACCTGACGGAAGAGGCGGCCGAAACGGATGAAGTTATGGAATCGCACGGGATCAAGGTATTGGCAGACCGCAAGAGCTATCTGTACCTGAATGGCACGGAAATTGACTTCAAAGATGAAGTTATGGGACGCGGTTTTGTGTTTAAGAATCCCAACGCGAACCATTCCTGCGGATGCGGTTCTTCTTTCAGCGTCTGATGAAGCAGTACGATTACCGCGGGACCCGCAATCCGGTACGGGATTATCAAGGGTTTGTGGAATCGGGTTGATTGGTTGACGCCTTTTTTTGGAGTCAAAAAGATTTTTACCGGAGCCGGTGCTCCGGTTTTTTTACGAGTATGAGGCCTCGTCCGGAAAGGTCTTCTGACGGCAAGCCGCATTTAGGACAAAATAAGGGGGTGCCGCGCAGGCCGCGCAATTGCGTAGTTTTGCGGCCGGGTCAGTTGTGATGGCCGGTTCTTGCGGTTAAAAAAAAGTGGTTTGGCGACAGGTGGAACGGGCCGCGTAATTTTTTGTGCCGGGCAGGAAGGTTTTGTGTGCAATCTTCCCGAAACCGGGTTAATTTTAATAAAGCCTTGTTGGCTCATTCATGGAAATTCGGCTTGACCAATTTGGACTGTTGCGCTTAACATACGTGGCTCGAATCCGCGCTGCGGGAAACCCGGCGACTCGGCGAAAAAAAATCAAGAAATCAGAAATTGCCGGGTAATGCGGAAAAAAATGGAAGAAGAAGGGCAAGCCGTCAGCGAAATCTGATTGGATTGGCCGCAAATATAGCGGATGTGTCCCGGCTAAGGCGGATATGGCTGGGCGCATGTCACAACTGGAGTCCGATGCCGTGCGAAACCCCGTACGGATATATCGCGGCAGTTGGCAGCGCAGGCGGACAGCGAATAGCGGAGTCTTCAAAAGGATTGGATTCACCGCTGAACAGGGCGGGTTGGGGCGGCTGGCCCCAATGGCGTGCGTGAGTGCAGGGCAGTGCCCTGGGAAAGTCTGGGTGAGTTTCATGGCGCGTAAACGCAAAGAGATTACCGAAATTCTGGTTGAGATGGGTGCGCTTAAACCGGCGAACGCGGAAAAAGCGCAAACCGAAGCCCGAAAGCTTAACCGGCAGATCGAACAAGTGCTGGTGGAAACAAACCTGGTGTCCGAAGAAGATGTCACCAAAGCCATGGCCATTCAATATGACATGGAATACATAGACCTTAATAAAAACTTTATGCAGGCCAGCGACTTTCGCCTGCTGCCTGCCGATGTGATCAAAC
>JAJZOA010000162.1 GCA_021852225.1 Planctomycetota bacterium | reverse complement strand
TTAGGCGGATGGTTGCGTGGGTGCCCTTTTCGTAGTTGTAGTTGTCATATTCGTCGTCATAAAGGGTGAATTCGCCATCAGCGCCAGGATAAATGCGCAATTCCAGGTCCGAGGTCCGGTCCATGGCGCTTTGGGATGCCGGCCCAAGTGGCAGAATGGTTCCAGAGCGGACATGCAGCGGCATAGTGGAAATGGCGGCATCCGCGAAAATCGCCTTGCCGCCTGACAGCATCGTTCCCGTCCAGAAATCATACCAGGCCGAACCGGACGGCAGATACACTTTCCGTGTTTTAGCGGCCGGTTTGGTGACCGGGCTTACCAGAATACCCGGACCAAACATGAACTGATCGGCAATGGCATGAACCTTTTTATCTGTGCGGAAGTCCATGATCAGACCGCGCAACATGGTGTAGCCGCGACTTGTGACCTGCCACGCCACGGAATAAATGTAGGGCAGCAGGTGGTAACGCAACCGGTTAAATTTTTCCAAAATAGCCATCGCGGGCTGACCGAACTGCCACATTTCCTTGGGATAATTCACGCCATGCACGCGGAAAAGCGGGCAAAATGCGCCGAATTGGAACCACCGGATGAATAGCTCGCAATAGGCCGGGTCCTGCGGATTGCCGCTGACATATCCACCTATATCTGTATTCCAATAGGGAATACCGCTAAGGGCAAAATTTATACCAGCCGGAATTTGCTTGGCAAAAACTTCCCATTTGCCTTCCACGTCGCCGGACCAGGTGATGGCGGCATGACGCTGCTGACCCGCCCATGCGGACCGGGTTAAAATCATGACGCGCTTTTCACTGCTGACGCTGCGCTGGCCGTCGTATACCGACCCGGTGTGCATGAGCGGATAGGCATTATAAACAAACGCGCCCCACCCGGCATGGGTTTTGTAATCAGAGAAGGTGCCCCAGGGGCGAACTTCAAGTTCCGAAGCATCCAGCCACCAGGCATCCACTCCCAGTGCAAAGAGGTCTTTATTCAGCAGGCTCCAGTAAAGCTTCCGTGCCACCGGATTAAATGCGTCATAATACCGGGCGACCGGGTCCCACTTGGGGTCGGTGCCGCCATTGTCAGGATAAAGCACGCCGGCGTCTTTTAACAATTGGTAATTGGCGGATCCGGCCACAAATTTGGCCCAGACCGAAATCATGAAATGGATATTTTCCTGATGCAGTTGGCGGATCATGGCGCGCGGATCCGGATAGCGCACCGGGTTAAACGTATTGGATCCCCACGCGGCAGGGGTCCAATAGCGCCAGTCCTGCACAATACCATCCATCGGAATTTTCAGGGAACGATATTCCGCGGGAATGCCCAGAATCTGCTCCTGATAGCGGTAGCGGTTTTTGCACTGCCAGAAACCCCAGACCCAGCGGCCAAACATGGGGGCGGCACCGGTCAGCTTCCGGTATTCAGCAATGACATCATCCAATTGCGGGCCGTACATGACATAGTAATTAATCGCCCCACCCACCATGGACTCCCACACCACTCGGTTCTTCATGCCGGCCGGTTTTGAAATTCCAACATGCACATCTGTAATTGCCGGATTATCCCATAAAATGCCGTAGCCGCGGCTGGAAATCAGAACGGGGATCGCCACGTGCATATTTTCCTGCTGCAGGTGAATACTGGTGCCACGGTAGTTCATCAATCCCTGCTGATGCTGGCCCAGGCCATAAATCGCTTCATCCGCCGCCAGTCGGAAGTCCTGCCGCACCTTCCAGGTGGCGACATCCTTGAACATTTTCGGCGTCATTGATTTTCCGTCGGACGGTTCAGCCAGAAAAGCCTTTCCCGTCGCGTCCAGAAACTCAACCGCACCGGATTTTTTATCCACACGAGCATGCATTTGCGTTGTGGAAAGTATTAAATGCGTTTGCCCGGCATTAAATTTCCAGGCCGCTTTTTGCGGGTCATGAACCACACAAAAACTGGTATCAGCCGCCGAAGGTGACGGTGCCACGGCTCCTGGCACAAAATTCACACGAATGCACCGTGGCGAATAGACCATAAGACTCAGCAGGCCACCGGCCAGCCGCACATGCACGCCGGAGGCATCCTTCTTCCAGCCCGTAACCGCCTGCGGCCCCTTGACCGGGTAACGGACATCGGCGGCATGCACCGCAAGCGGATCCTTAAGCGCGACGGTGGAAGCAACGGCCGCAAGTTTAAGAAAATCGCGACGGTCAGTTGAGCCAGCGGACAACGTCGAAAGGGAAGACGATTTCAAGATAATCACTCCTGCAAAAAACAGAATCAAAAACAACCGAACGGAACGGGAGCGAACCGAATCGGGATGTTTACAGCGTAATTGAACGCGGAAATAAAAAAAGCCGGAGCCTTGCGATCAACGGTAAACCGCACGACTCCGGCTAGAAGATACCGCCTCAGGTCATTGCATCTCTCGGTCTGGTCAGACAAAGGGAGGTAAAGCTGCCCAGAAAGGAGAACAAAACAGTTTGGCGGATCATGGGGGCGTCTGATAACCCATCGGCAATTCCTGATTGATGATATTCACGACGCGAAGGCTGGTGGTGCCTTCGGTGGCTGCGCTGGGCTGCGCACCGCCAGGGTTGCCATTGGGCAATATGGATCCCACATGACCGTCAAAAAACAGCGCTTCAGCGGTTCCAAGGTGGCCTGCCGTTTGACCGTGGCGATAACGCAGACCAGTTTCCCAACCATTTGCATCAAGCTGGGAATTGCCCGGGAACAGGCCATCTGGCGGAATCATAAAGTCGAGGTCCTGATAGTCGCCATTCAAAATTGGCGTCCATTGGGATCCCAGTGCGGTGCTTTGATTCCAGAAGCTAAAGGTTTCGTTAGAATAATATCCAAAGCCACCAGATTGAGTTGAATCCGCCACTGCAAGACTTTCCGCCGGCGTCTGAACATTGGATGTTTTAAACGCGGTGCTTACTGGTTGGCTGAAGCCATTGGGCTTGCCGTAGTACAGGAAGAAGTTGGGATTGGCTGAATAGGTACTGGAAAAATTTCCCACAACCTCGTGC
>JAJZOA010000021.1 GCA_021852225.1 Planctomycetota bacterium | reverse complement strand
GCGGTACTCGGAAACCGGGTGAATGTGCCATATATTTTCAACATCGTCGCCGAACATTTCCAGGCGGATGGCGGTGGTTTCATAGGCTGGAAAAATTTCCAGAACATCGCCGCGAACCCGGAAGGTGCCGCGTTTGAATTCAAAATCACTTCGTTCGTATTGCATGTCCACCAGCGATCGGAGCAACTCATCACGCGGAATGGATTGCCCTTTTTGAACGGAAAGAATCTTTTTCTTGTATTCATCCGGTGAGCCAAGCCCGAAAATGCAGCTTACCGAGGCCACCGTCATCACGTCCCGTCGGGAAATTAAGTTGCTGGTTGTCGCCAGCCGCAGGCGATCCAGGTCGTCATTGCGGGCGGCATCCTTTTCAATGTAAATGTCGCGCTGCGGAATGTAAGCTTCCGGCTGGTAATAATCGTAATAGCTTACAAAATAGTTCACCGCGTTGGCCGGGAACAGTTCCCGGAATTCCTCATATAACTGAGCCGCCAGCGTCTTATTGTGACTGATGATCAGTACCGGCTTGCCGAGCCGCGCCGCCACATGGGCCATGGTGAACGTCTTTCCCGAACCGGTGACGCCCATCAGAACCTGATATTTGGCCCCGCTGTTAAAGGCGTTTACCAGTTTATCTATCGCCTGCGGCTGATCGCCCGCCGGATTGAATTCACTTTCAACTTTTAAAGCCGTGCGTGCTGCTGTCATGAGTCGCTCTGGTTTCCGAATGCCCGTCAGGCCGCAAAGGCGGTCGATTCCGTCCGAACTGGATTATAGCCGCAGGCGGATGGTTTCGTCGGCGACCGTGCGGGACGGCGGCATTAAAAGTGTCACCTCTCGGACCTGTTGGCTTTGGCGAAGCAGCGCGATCCACCATATCCACGCGATCAGAATGAACTGCATCGGCAGCCGCAGCCAGAGCAGCCATGCTGGAATGTGCAGACTTGCCAATGCGTCCGGATACAGGGCCATATAGATATTGGCTGGGAAAACCGCTATCAGCAGTGCAATGAGGCCCCACGCCGCGGTGCGGCGAAGTATGGGCACGCACAGACCGGCTCCTCCGGCGATTTCGCCAACTCCACTGATAACCACAAGCAGGGAGGGATCGGGAAAATGCGGTGGAATAATTTTAACGTACAGCCCCGGTTCCCGGAAATGATTCAACCCGGCAAAAATAAAAAACAGGCCGGTAAGCAGCCGAGCTGTCCATATCCAGAACGATGATCGATAAATGAAGATTCTATCTGCCATGAGTCAGTATAGCCGCGCGGACCGCCCGCTGATTGTGGTCTGTTGCAATAACGCTGGCGGCATGTGAGTGACAAATGCCCGCATTGGGAAACCGGAGTGATGGAAGAATGTCACATGTCAGAATTAAAATGTTAAAAAACTGTGCGAGGCGTGCCCGTGCATGGCCTGAATGGTCCGGTGCCACCTCGAAGCGAATCTGCGATGACGCGATGCCTGACGATGGTTATAATCGCCCTGCAACAGCGGGTGTTGCACGCAAGGCTGAATGTACGGAGCAATTATGAAAATTGTGCGTTTTTTCGATTCCTTCGGTCACGTGCATTATGGATCCCTGCAGGCCGATGGCACGGCGTTTCGTATACAGGGCGATATTCTGGGAAACCACACGGTCACCCGGCAGAAGATGGCGATCGCCAAACTGCTGGCACCGATCGTACCGGCGGCGATCCTGTGCATTGGACTCAATTACCGCAAACACGCCGCGGAAACCGGAGCCACCGTGCCGGAGTTTCCCGTGCTGTTTTTCAAGAATCCCGCGTCGGTGCAGAACCCGCAGGACCCCATTGAATTGCCACGGCGATTGGCGAGTTCGCAGGTGGATTACGAAGCCGAGTTGGCGATCGTGATCGGCAAACGGGCGAAAAATGTACCGGAATCCGAGGCGCTGGACTGCGTACTTGGCTTTACCGCGGCCAACGATGTGTCGGCCCGCGACTGGCAAAAGCAGTGGGGTGGTTCGCAATGGTGCCGCGGGAAAAGTTTCGATACGTTCTGCCCGCTTGGGCCGGCGATTGTCACGCCCGATGAAACCGGTAATCCGAATCAACTGTCTATTGAAACCAGTGTGAATGGCCAGACGCTGCAAAAATCCAACACTTCGGACATGATTTTTTCAGTTGAAAAAATGATCGCGTTTCTTTCCGGTTCCACCACCCTCCTGCCCGGAACGGTAATTCTGACCGGCACGCCAGAGGGCGTCGGAATGGCCCGCACGCCACCGCGCTGGCTTATGGCCGGCGATCGGGTCCGGATTGAATTGGAAAAGATTGGAGTGTTGGAAAATCCGGTCATCATTGAGGCATAATTCTGTATTGAAGCGGATTTTTCGTCAGGCCTGACCGCATGCCCGCGGACCGGATGAAGTATCATCTGGAAAGCGGGGTGAGTTAATACTGACTGCCTATTATACTTTACCACTGTCGGGGCTGGTCCGGTGTCCGGAAATGCCGCCGGCAGCCAAGCTGTTGAGGTTATCACGATGTCTTTTGTCCGCATTCCTCAGGCCGCAGTAGATCGCCAATTTACAGATCGCTGGTCGGGCCGGGCGCTGTCCAGTGAACCGATTCCACCGGAAGCGATCAAATCATTATTTGAAGCCGCCCGCTGGGCACCCTCCTGCTTTAATGAACAGCCGTGGCTGTTCGTGTATGCCGATTCGGAACGCGACTTGTCGCGTCTGCGGCCGCTGCTGGTGGAAAAGAATCGTATCTGGGCGGATCGGGCACCGCTTCTGATGGTTATTCTTTCGCGGCGCGAATTCGGCAAGAACGGCAAAGCAAACCGTCATGCCGGTTTCGATGCCGGTGCCGCCTGGATGAGCCTTGCATTGCAGGCGCACAGCCTGGGCCTTTCAGCCCACGCCATGGGCGGCTTTGACGAAATTGCCACCTATCAGGCGCTGGGCATTTCGCCTGACCGTTTTACAGCACTGGCCATGGTGGCGGTGGGCAAAAGAGCTGATGCGACCATTCTGCCGCCGGAATTGCAGGCAATTGAAAAGCCAAATGGTCGCAAAGATGCGGCTCGGGTTGCGGTGACGGTAGCGGGTTTAGCTGCGCATCTGGCGGCAGGAGAGTCGCCATGAGTACCGGACAGTCAACGCCTGTGCTGGCTGTGGTGCAGGACATGATTTTTTCATCGCGCATTTCCGCCGAGGCGCGCGCCCAGGGCCGGATAGTTCAATATTTTCGCAAGCTGGATGCACTGACGGTGGCCGTTGGCCAGGGCGATGGGAAACTCCTGCTGGTGGACCTGAATTGCGCCTCTCCCGATCCGCTGGAGGCGATAAAAATGACGCGCGTCGGCGCGCCAACCTGCGAAATTGTGGCATTTTATTCCCATGTTCAGGGCGAACTGGCCGCCCGCGCCATGGAGGCCGGTGCCAGCAAGGTTATGCCGCGTTCGCGTTTTGTTCAGCAATTGCCTGAATTGTTGCGTTTTGCCGGCCGGAACGCGGGGCCGTTATGATTCATGAAGACACGCTGACGCTCGGACTGGAAACAACCTGTGATGAAACCGGTGCCGCCGTGGTGGCTGGTGGAACGCGGGTGCTGTCGAGTGTGGTCTGGAGCCAGGTGGCATTGCATGAGCGTTTCGGCGGCGTGGTGCCGGAAATTGCCGCACGTGTGCATCTGGAATGCCTGAATAAAATTGTGGCTTTGGCGCTGGCGGATGCCGGTATTTCGCCGGCCAAACTGTCCGCGGTTGCCGTGGCCAACAGTCCGGGCTTAATCGGCTGCCTGCTGGTGGGGGTATCGGCGGCCAAAGGATTCGCCTTTGCCTGGGACCGGCCGCTGGTGTGTGTAAACCATATTCATGCCCATTTGTATGCCGCGGCGCTGTCGGCGGCCAATGGGCCGTTGCGACAATCGCCGGAATTTCCGGCGGTGGGACTGATTATTTCCGGCGGCCATTCCACGCTTTATCACATGGAAGCTTTTACCAATTTGCGGCGTCTGGGATCCACGATTGATGATGCCGTGGGGGAGGCCTTTGATAAAGTCGCCGCGATTTTGCAACTCGGTTATCCGGGCGGTCCGCGGCTGGAGGCGCTGGCGCGGTCAGGCAATCGGGACGCAATCCGATTTCCAGTAAGCCTGCTGGGCAAGGATTCACTTGATTTTTCCTTCAGCGGATTGAAGACCGCCGTCCGGTATTTCGTGAATGGCCGCCAGGGAACGCAGCGGACTGCGGCGGACCTGACGGAATCGCAAAAGGCGGATGTGGCCGCTTCGTTTCAACATGCGGTGGCGGAAGCTTTGTGCGCCAAGCTGCGTCGGGCGCTGGAGGGCCGCGGTGCCAAAAGCATTATTGTGGGCGGCGGCGTGGCTGCGAACAGTTATATTCGGGACAGGCTCGCGGAAGTGGCCCGCGCCGCATCTTTGCCGCTTTACCTGCCGGCCCTGAGTTTCTGTACGGACAACGCCGCCATGATCGCCGGTCTGGGTGCGCGGCTGCAGGCGCAGGGCGTCACAAGCCCGCTTAGTGTTGGCGTTCTGGCCACGGCATAGGCGCGGGGCAACCAGGCGCGATGATTCGTGTGAATACCATTGTCGGCCAGCTTGCGGCAATGTGCCGCTTTCATCCGATATTCAAATTATCCCGGTCGTTTTTCAATATAGAAACTGCGGTAAATTGGTCCCGCCGATTGAACGCGCGGATGCGTGGCGCGGCCCCATTGCCATGCGCCCACAATGACTTTCATGGGGAATTTCGCCCGTGGCGGAATGGTTGTGAATTGCAGTGTTCGATTGTCCGCCGCCAATTTCACCGGCCCACTGACCACAAAAAACTGTACCGGCAGGCCAAGGCTGGACGTGGCGTGAAGTCGGATGGATTGAGCGCCCGATCGCACATTGGCCAAACGCGGAAAATGAATGGTTTGCGGCTTGCCGGCATGATTGGTAATCGCCACCCAGATGTGGGCGGGCCGGTCGGTGGATTGGTATTGTGCGTCGCCCGGGCTGTAGGCCACAATCCAGGGTTCCCAGGGAGGCCCTTGCCGCCGCACGCCGCCCCGATGCAGATAAACCTTAAATGTATGCGGACCGACCTGTTTAAGTGCGCCGCTTCCAATGGTCCAGTACTGTATGGGACTGGAGGCATGGCCTAGCGGTCCGCCGTTCCAAAGCAATCTGGTTGGGGAGTGGTTCAAATAACGGGCGTGCACGCTGAAAGTGACTCCATCGGGATTAAAATGCGCGCCGATGCTGGCAAAGCCGTTTTTTGCCAGCGAAGCGGGCTTTCCGTTGACAATAAAGTTAAGCATTTGGGGCTTTTTGCGTAAAGTCTGAACCATGTAATTGTTGACGGCTTGGGCCAGCTTCCGGTTAAAAAACCAGGAGGCGTGCGCCGGGTTGCCATGAAACGCGCTGTACGGCATGGCACGGGTATCAGGCGTGCCGTATTTAGTTATATCAATAACCCATCCTGTTTTGGGGTCAATTGTTTTAAGTTTTATCGGGCCGTTCAGCGGTTCGTGAACTGGCAGGCGATATTTGGCCGCATCACGAATGAACATGGCGACCAGCGGCGCGGATTTTTCGCACCAGTCAAAATGGCCGGTGCCCGCATCCAGAAATTCGCCGGTCAGGCTTTGGGGCCATTTTTTCCGGGCGCCAATAAAATCGCTGATATCCCATTTGACCAACGAACCCCAGCCCGCGCCCCATTCGCTCCATTCGGCTTCCAGATGAAACACAGGTATTCCCGGTTGCAGCGGTGCCTGTCCGGGTGATGGAAAGCCGCATTTGTCCGGAATGATGGCGATGATCCGCGCCGGATTCCATTCCGGAATGCCGTATACAAAGGGTGCCGCCGCAGAATGGCCGAAAACCAGCAGGGGCGCGAAGCGAATTTCGCCATATCCGGAAACGGTGGCAAGGCGGTTTAAGGTCCGTTGCAGCACGGCACCGGCTTTTGCCGGCGGTCCGAACTGGTTGCCAAGACTCAGGCCGGAATCATGGTTCGCTGTGGATCCGGGCGAAATCCACACAATGCCAAGTCCGGATTTCGCGCAGGCGTTGCGGATAATTGGGTCGGCAAATGCGGGCTGTTCGAGCATATTTTGCACACCGACCAGCAGGCCGCGCACGCGGTTCAAACGCGGCGAAATCCATAAATATGCCCGCTTTTTATTGGCGTATCCGGGTACACGAACGGACCACTGGTAGACCGGTCCGGCCCATGCGGTGACTGCCGACAAACTGACGGTAAGCATCAGGCAAAATGCCGGCAGCCGGAGGATGTTTGGGAATCTATAGCGAGCTGAATTCATGAAGTCTGTTTCCGTAAAAATGTTGTCAGAATTTAATAGACTATCACCACGGCGGGATTGCAGAAAGGGGAGCCATCGGAAATTATTCCAGATGGCTCCCCTTCAGGGAGAGCCGATGGTTTCGCCGCCCTATGTCGTTGGGCAGCCCAAGCGTTCGGAATATCACACCCGCAGTTTGCGGCGTCCAGCCAGCAGAAGGCCCGCAGCGCCAACGGCCAAAATGCCGAGTGATGCGGGTTCAGGAACCGCGGCAGTGGAAAGGCCTACAGTTTCGTAAGCCCCTGTCACATTGGATTGATACCCAGTTGTGGAGTTATAAAAGCCAAAATACCGCGATGCCGCTGTCGTAAACGGATTGGTAATACTCGTCAGAGTCAGGTCGCCGGTGACATTATTACCGTCCAGTATGATGTTGGAAAGCCAGTTCGATGTGGCACCGATATTGACCGTATAGGAAAGCGTGTGGGTGGTCGTCCCAAACGAGCTACTGGTGGAAACCTGTGAACTGGCCAGATCAGTATCGGTATTCACGGTATTACCACTGGATGTGGCCAATACGATATATCCGTTCGCCGTAACGCGCAGGCCGGTAAAGTTATTCCATGCGTGGCTGGTGGCTTGAACGCTGGAATAAAATCCAAGCCCGGCACCATGGCCGGAATTTGCTGAGTAATTTGCATTTTGACCGCTGTTGGAGTCATTGGTCAAGTTAAAAGAATCCGAAAGGGTGAGGCTGGTGAGGCTCGTCGCGGTGACGCCGGATAGTGAGATACCGTTGCCAGCATCCGCGCCAAGGGTGGCCGTGCCGCCTGTGTAGTTGTCCTGATAGCCAGCGTATCCATTTTGCAGCCAAGTTGCGCCCGCCGGGCCCGTATCGGGCGTACTGCCCGGAACTGCCGTCACTTTGGACGCTGTAAATGTGTCGTATACGATCGTGTTTGCCTGCGTAATTGCGGGCATCGCCATTGTCGCAACTGCCACGATAATTGCAGGCATCATTAGCCTGCGGGATTTGTAGTGTGTCATAAGACACTCCTTCTAAAAAACATGGAAGTCGCTTGCCCGCCCCGGCAACACACCGTGGGGTGCTCTCCCAAAACTTCCCTCGCCGGTCAGGGCGCGGTTGGAATCATTTTCACACCATATTGCATGGGCTGTACGCTATCAGACTGACCAAGCTGCCCGCTGGTGTTTGACGGATTGGTGGTCCAATGGTTGACCGTAATAAGCACGGAATCGGCATGGCCATCACAGAAGGCGACATTTTCATCGCCGGTAACTTGCTGTTGATAGCCCCAGGGCGTCCAGAAAGCGTTGCCGTTGTAAACCAAATTGTGTTCGGGATAGAACTGTGCCCACGGGTATGGCGGATAATTATTGTTCGCTTCCCATTGGCCCATCGGAAATGCCGTTGGCGTGTCAAAAAACCAGACAGTGGTGGCCGGTGAATCTATCGTGGCCAGGTCCGGCGGCGGCGCGCCGGGATTGGACACGCCATCGCCATTGGGCCATGCGCCGGCCATCAGCGAATTAATTTCGTAGGTCCGCCAGTTCATAACGGGGGAATGCCACCAACTGACGTACTGGTTCTGGGCCGCGGCTGTGGGGCATAAAAAGACAGTGGTGAGTGTATTGGGCGAAAATTGGCCGAAGTATTGCACTTCCGGTCCCTTTACTAATTGTATTTTGCCGGTGGTGGCACCGGAAACAACATAGGGTAAAAGCATCTGATCCCAGAAGGCGGTGTTATTGGACATGACATTCGCGGGATTGAGCGCATAGGATGGCCCGCGGCCGTGGTTGTCTTGGGCATATTCCGTAGCAGCCAGCGCCACCTGCCGCAGGTTAGACAGGCAGACGGTCGTCTGGGCCAGAGTTCTGGCCTTGGCCAAGGCAGGAAGCAGAAGAGAGATAAGCAGGGCAATAATGCTGATAACCACCAGCAGTTCCACCAGGGTAAAACCCGCTCGCCGGTCAAAAATGGGCTTGTCGCGTGTCATAATCTGTTACTCCTCGTTGCCGCTGCCTGAAAACCACTGTGGTGCGCCAAGCAGCGTGTGATTACTTCGACCAGACGGTGCGGTCGGCCAAAGACTTCCAGCCGATGATCGCGTTTGTTGATATTGAGTATACACCTGAATTGGACGTATACAATATCATTTTGCGTCTAAATTTTATCATATTGCGACACTCTCATGACACGGATTCATGCCCCGTTTTCGGTACCATTCACAGCAGATTTATCAGTGTTATCCCGCGAAATAATGTGCAACTGACTGCGTCGCTGTCAGCGCCATGGCGGCCGCGGCTTGACGGTTCGCCCGCCCGCACGAATTGACATTGAAAAAACCGGTCCGACGTTGTGTCCATTCGCAATTCCAGCGGATACCGGCATGGGCCAGTATACAGGGCGAAGCAAATCATTAAATTGTCCCATTCATCAGCTTTTCGCCGGGGCGCTTGGCTTGGCCGCCGGGACCTACTAAAATGCACGGGTCGTTTATGTCAACGGCTTCAGGCCGGGGGCACTCCACAGCGGACTGGAGGAAGTTGCTTTGGCGAGTCAGTTGCCAGCGGCCATCGGGGCCGGTAACTAAACGGGAGCGGTGTGTTTACGGTCTTTTGCAAAAAGGTGTCAATGTGACGACCATGGTTGAAACAAGTCAAAAAGTCGAACCGTCCGTATCCCAGATGCTGGAATGGTACCGCCAGATGGCATTGATCCGGCAGTTCGAAACGCGCTGTTCACAGTCCTATCAGCAGCAGAAAATTGGCGGATTTTGCCACCTTTACAATGGACAGGAAGCTGTGGCTGTCGGCAGTATTGCGGCTGTTCGCCCGACGGATTATGTCATTACCGCTTATCGCGACCATGGCCATGCCATTGCCAAGGGTATGGATATCCGCTCTCTATTTGCGGAATTGTACGGAAAAAAGACCGGTTGTTCGCATGGCAAGGGTGGTTCCATGCACTTCTTTGACGTGCAGAAGAATTTCTTCGGCGGCCATGCCATAGTTGGCGCGCACGTTCCGCTGGCGGTTGGATTGGGCTGGGCCATCAAATACCGCAAGGAAGACCGTGTGGTGCTCTGCTATTTTGGTGATGGCGCCATGAATCAGGGGGCGCTGCATGAGGCGTTCAATCTGGCGGGACTGTTCAAATTGCCCATCATATTTATGGTGGAAAACAACGGCTACGGCATGGGCACGCATCTGCACCGTCATTCCGCGGTAACTGACCTGAAGCTTCGCAGTGGAGATGCTTTCGGCATTCCCGGCAAGGATGTCGATGGCATGGATTGCACCGCGATGTACAAAATGATTCTTTCCGCGGCCGAATATTGCCGCCAGGGCAATGGATCCATCTTTCTGGATGTTAAAACCTATCGCTATCGTGGCCACAGCATGTCCGACCCGCAGAAATACAGAACCAAAGAAGAAGTGGGCCGTTATCAGGAACATGACCCCATTGGTCGGCTGGAAAAACAGTTGCGCGATTCTGGCGCACTGGATGAAGCAAAAGTTCAGGCTATAAACGAGGAAATTCACAATCAGGTGGAGGCCGCCCATGCCTTGGCGGACGCCGATCCATATCCGGATAATCAGGAAGTGTGGCAGGATATTTATTCCAACCCGTATGGACCCTATCAGGCCTGAGCGGACGGAGTTCCGGTTTTTAACAAAATAACACCCGGCGGCCGAATTGAGTCGCCAGAGATGCAAAGGATTTACCCATGCCAGTCATTCAGTTTCGTGAAGCCCTCAATCAGGCCATGTGCGAAGAAATGCAGCGCGACCCGGACGTTTTTCTGATGGGTGAAGAAGTGGCTGAATATGACGGCGCTTACAAAGTTTCGCAGGGCATGCTGGCAAAATTCGGTCCCATGCGCGTGGTCGATGCCCCTATTTCTGAATCGGGTTTCGCCGGACTTGGCGTAGGCGCGGCGATGGTCGGCATGAGGCCGATTATTGAATTCATGACCTTTTCATTTTCCCTGGTCGCGTTTGATCAGGTGGTCAACAACGCTCCCAAGGTCCGCCACATGTCGGGTGGGCAGGTGAAAGTACCCATTGTATTCCGCGGTATTTCCGGGCCAGGCCAGCAGTTGGCGGCCACGCATTCCTGGACGGTTGATGCGCTTTACACTCACGTGCCGGGGCTGAAAGTAGTTATCCCCTCTACACCTTATGATGCCAAAGGTCTTCTGAAAACCGCAATTCGCGATGATGATCCGGTTATTTTTCTGGAAAATGAATCAATGTACGGGAATCGTGGCGAAGTGCCTGACGAAGAATACACCATTCCTTTTGGCAAAGCGGATATTAAACGGGCCGGAAAAGATTGCACCGTCGTGGCCTGGGGCAAAACCTGCCTGACAGCTTTGGCCGCGGCGGAACAGCTTCACAAAGACCATGGAATTGATGCGGAAGTGCTGGACCTGCGGACGCTTCGTCCGATGGATACCGACGCTATTTTCGCCTCGGTTCGTAAAACCGGGTATTGCATCACCGTGGAAGAAGGCTATCCCACCTGCGGTGTCGGGTCTGAAATAGCCGCCGCCGTACAGGAAAATTGCCTGGATGCACTGGATAATGCCGTAGTGCGGATTGCCTCTCTGGATGTGCCAATGCCCTACAGCAAACCGTTGCTTCAGCATGTTGTGCCCGATGTCAACCGTGTGGCCGCGGGCATTAAAAAGGCGATCTATTTTCAGGGCTGAAAATAATCCGGGCGCGTGATTGGCCGGGGACGGCGGATGCGCTCTGGCGTAAACGGGCAGGCTCCGGCTTTTTGCGGCGAAACCAAAGTCTGGAAAAATAAAGCATGCGCATTGCGATGGCCCAGTTGAATCCAACCGTGGGCGACATTGCGGGAAACACCCGCGCCATTCTGGCGGCGGCGGAAACCGCGCGTGCCGGCGGGGCCGATCTTTTGGTCACGCCCGAACTTTCTCTGATTGGCTATCCGCCGCGGGACCTGCTGCTTAAGCCCGCGGTTCTCGGACAGATGCGCGATGCGCTGGCACATATCGCAGGTGTCACCAAAGGCATTGGTGTTCTGGTCGGATATGCCGAGGAAAACAGGGCTACGGTCGGTCGCCGCCTGTTTAATACGGCGGCGCTGCTTGTGGATGGCCAGATTGCCGCCCAAGCCCGTAAAAGCCTGCTGCCGACTTACGATGTGTTTGACGAAAGCCGCTATTTTGAGCCAGGCCCAAATGTGGAAGTGGTGAATTACCGGGGAAAAAAACTCGGGCTTTCCATTTGCGAAGACCTCTGGAATGATGAAGAACTGGTGGGCCGCCGGCTATATCCGTTCAATCCGGTGGAGGCGTTGGCCCGTGGCGGTGCCGACCTGCTGATAAACATGAGCGCCTCTCCGTTTGTACTTGGGAAGAACGATTATCGCAGGCGGCTGGTCAGCCATCAGGCGCGCCGCTGGAAAATGCCGGTCGTGTATGTGAATCAGGTCGGCGCTAATGACGAACTGATTTTTGACGGCAATTCGCTGGCAGTTGCCGCCGATGGCCAACCGCTGGCGCAGGCGGCGGATTTTGCCGCTGATCTGGTTTTGGTGGATATTCCTCCGGCGGGTCAAACTGCGCCACTTTCGGGCCGCCCGCCCGCCAGCGGGATCACCGCACTTTATGCGGCTCTGGTGATGGGCCTGAACGATTACGCGCGTAAATGCGGCTTTAAGACTGCGGTATTGGGCATTTCAGGCGGAATAGACTCGGCTGTTGTTGCCGCGCTGGCGGCCGCGGCCCTGGGCGCAAACAATGTCACCGGTATTGCACTGCCGTCGCGCTACAGTTCGGACCATTCTCTTTCAGATGCCGCGCAGCTGGCGCTGGCATTAAAAATTCAATACCGGGTTATTCCCATTGAACCGGTCCATGCCGCCATGGAAACGGCGCTGGCGGACGAATTTCACGGCCTGTCTCCGGGAATTGCCGAGGAAAATATCCAGGCCAGAATCCGCGGCAATATTCTGATGTCCCTTTCCAATAAATTCGGCCATCTGCTGCTGACGACGGGTAATAAAAGTGAAATCGCCACCGGTTATTGCACGCTTTATGGTGATATGTGCGGCGGCCTGGCGGTGATCAGCGATGTGCCCAAAACGATGGTCTATCCGTTGGCGGAATATATCAATACCCGCGCCACAGGCGAAAATAAGGCACCCCCGATTCCGCAAAGCACACTGACCAAACCGCCGAGTGCGGAATTGCGGCCGAACCAGAAAGACCAGGATTCCCTTCCCCCTTACGATGTGCTGGATGGTATTCTGCAAATGTATGTGGAAGAAGAAAAGTCAGTCCCGGAAATTGTCGCCGCGGGCTGGGATGAGGCCCTGGTCATGCGGGTGGCCCGCCTGGTGGATACCAATGAATATAAACGCAAACAGATGCCGCCGGGCTTGAAGGTGACCTCACGGGCATTTGGCTATGGTCGGCGTATGCCGATAGCTCAGCGCTACAATCCTGGTCCAATTTGCTTTGACGGCTGAGACTTCTGGCCGGTTTTTTGAAAAAAGGGTGGATTACGGGACTCGAACCCGCGACCCCGAGGATCACAACCCCGTGCTCTAACCAACTGAGCTAAATCCACCATAAGGCAAGTCCAGCAGTTTAAGATTTTCCGTGGTGGCCGTCAATTCGCGGGCAGCGGAATTTGCGGCAGTAAAAAAATTGACTGCAAGAGGAATCAATTGACCGGTAAAAAAAATGTGTGGGCCGTTCCCGATTTTCTTGACCGGCCCTCAGGTATTTGGCGCACTGCCTGGTGACGATAGGTTGGGTTGCGCCACGTAAGCCAGATTATTTTTGCCTCACTGCCGTCGGCATAGACCTTGTCCAGGCGGCTCACCACCGTAAGGCCGCTCGCCCCAAATCGTCATAAGGACTGACGGTGAGCGGCGCTGTAAATTAATGGAGGACGCGCATGAAGCGGAAAATAATTATAAAAGAGATATTGTTTAACGTAAAAGTGAATCTATCATGATGGACGATAAAACGCGATTTGGCGGAAAAATAATTGGTTTGGCGCGCCACTTGCATCCAGTGGTCAATCCGTTGTACAATAATGGGCTATGGAAAGCCAAAGCAGATTTTGTGTTGTCTTACCCCCACCGTTATCAGTTCCAATTTTGTCGGTCCCGATCGCATAACAGATATTTGCGGATTTAGTGACTAAAAGGTGAATCTATGCGTATAACGCAAGTGCGTGACTATTCCAAGCGTGGCGATGCTCTTGAAATTCCCAACCTGATTCAAGTGCAGACCGCCGCTTACAAGCGCTTTCTTCAGTCTGGTGTTGAACCCGACAAACGGAAGAACGAAGGGATCGAGGCGTTGCTGCGCGAAGTCTTCCCGATTGAATCCTATGACCAGAGCATGAAGCTCGAATATGTCAGCTACGAACTTCAGCGTGCCCGCTACACGCAGGATGAATGCCGCGCCCTGCGGCTGACCTACGGCATGCCCATGCGCATCAAGGTGCGTTTCAGCCGCAAGGGAAAGGCCGACGTTCAGGAAGAATCAATTTACCTGGGCGAAGTGCCGATTATGACCGGCGGCGGCGAATTCATTATCAATGGCGCGGAACGTGTGATTGTATCCCAGTTGCACCGATCGCCGGGCGTCGATTTTGTCATTGACTCCCAGGAAGGCGACCGTCCGCTTCACGCCTGCCGCGTAATTCCGGAACGCGGAAGTTGGATTGAAATTAACGTCACCAAGAAAGACGTTCTGGCTGTTCGGATTGACCAATCCAGTAAAATTCCCGCCACCACATTCCTTCGTGCAATGGATGAAAAATTCGGCACGGATGAGTCGCTGCTCAAGGCATTTTACGAAACCCGGTCCGTGCCCGTTGGCCAGCTTAAGCCCGAATATTATGCCGTCGGTTCCATTATTGATACCCAAACCGGTGAAGAACTGGTAAAGGCCGGCACGCAAATCGGTGACCGGGTGGCCAAAATTCAGGCCAGCAGCGTCAAGAAGCTGGAAGTCATTGAAAAGGTCATTGACCCGGTCATTCTTAATACCCTTCAGGAAGATGATTCGCATAGCCACAAAGAGGCCCTGCGGAAAATTTACAGCCGACTGCGCCCCGGCAATCCGCCGAATGACGACAAGGCCAAAACCCTTTTCGCAGAACGCTTCTTTGATGCCAACCGCTACCGGCTGGGCCGCGTGGGCCGTTTCCGCATTAACCGCAAGTTTGAACAAAATGTGCCTGAAGATGTCATGACGCTTCGCGCTGAAGACATTCTTGGAAGCATCAAATACATCATGGAATTGCGCGCCAATAAGGGTTACGTGGATGATATTGACCATCTGGGCAACCGTCGTCTTCGCACCATTGATGAGCTGGCCCAGGAAGAACTGCGGAAAGGCTTTCTGAAACTTCGCCGCACCATTCAGGAACGGCTTTCATCTAAGGCGCAGGATGAAAATCCCAAGATTGTGGAACTGGTCAATTCCAAGAGCATCAGCGCGTCGATCGAATTTTTCTTCGGACGAAGCGAACTCTCACAGGTTGTGGACCAAACCAATCCGCTTTCCCAGTTGACGCACGAACGGCGCCTGTCGGCCCTTGGGCCTGGCGGTTTGAACCGCAAACGCGCTGGCTTTGAAGTTCGCGATGTGCATATTTCCCATTATGGCCGCATCTGCCCGATTGAAACGCCGGAAGGCACGAACATCGGTCTGATTGCGTCGCTGTCCATTTATGCCGGCATTGATGAATACGGCTTCCTGATTACACCGTATCGGGTGGTGGAAAACGGCAAGGTCAGCGGACAGGTGAAGTACCTGCGGGCGGACGAGGAAATGAAAGCCGTGCTGGCCCCGCCGGAAACCGTGGATCCCAAAACACTCAAGGTTCGACAGGACCTGTTGTTGGCCCGTGTCAATGGCGATCTTCAGCAGGCCCGCGGTTCGGATATTAATTATGTCGATATTTCACCCAAGCAGGTCGTGGCCATTTCCGCCGCGCTGATCCCGTTCCTGGAACATGACGACGCCAACCGGGCGTTGATGGGTTCCAACA
>JAJZOA010000255.1 GCA_021852225.1 Planctomycetota bacterium | reverse complement strand
CGGCGCGATGAAAATAATTGGCGCAATATTTCTAATGTCGCGCTGCTGGATTGGGATTCAAATGTCGTGGATTTGCGCGCTGCCCGGACGGACATTGCGAGTATTGGCCATGCCCGGGAAGTGACTCCCAGCATCCGGCTGCGGGCAGCAAGGCAGCCCCTCCGCTCGTCCTTCGGGCTTCCTGCGGGACGGCCTTGCTACGGAGGAAGACTCTCATAGCAAAGCCTGTTTTGCGCCCAGTCGACAGGGCGAACCGCACACAGGCCTTCATGGAAATGCCCCGAATCATCAACTGCATAATCCGGCTATTTACAGCATGTGGATATGGGCGTTTGTGGCGGCAAATATTCATTCACCCGAAATTGTCATTCAAGCCGCAACTAAATGGCGTAAAAACAAGCGGGCGTGGCGGACATTTCTTTCGCAGTGCGGGGCAATTTAGCAACAAATCAGACATTTTTCGTGCATGCAGCGGCACCGTTCAATCCATTAGTAGCGGGGAGGTGCACGTAGGCATTATGATTCTGGAACCGGACTGATTAATTCGGCCGCGGATAGAAGGACACTGACATTGCAAGACCCGCCGCAAAATACGCCGCATGATCCGCTGCATGTTTCATCCATTGATTCGCAAAAAATTACTGACGCGTGCGCCGCCAGGCCTTCCGCTGATCGTTGCATGCGGGGATTTGAATGGAGAGAGTGGGTGATTACCGGCGGCGGTCTTGGGCTGCTTAAGCCGGCTCCGGGGAGTTGGGGGACGTGCGGGCCGGCGCTGATTTTCTGGCTTCTGCTGGGATCGGGTATCCCGGATCCGCAAAGATCGGCGATCTGCGGGGCTGGCGTGCTGTTGGCGGCAATTCTGACGGTTCGACTGTCACCTTGGGCGATCGGCTATTTCGGCGATGACGATCCCGGATCGGTCGTGCTGGATGAATATGCCGGTTACTGGCTGGCCACGGTGGCTCTGCCGCTGCCCGCCGGGGTTGTGGGCAACTGGTGGCACGCCTGGCTGATGACGGCGGCGGTATATGTTCTTTTCCGGCTGACCGACACTCTGAAGCTGCCGCCGTGCCGCCAACTTGAAAGACTGCCTGCGGGCTGGGGAATACTGATGGATGATCTGGCGGCCGGCGTGCAGGTGAATGTGATACTGCAAATTCTGCTGCGGGTGTGGCATCCGTAGATCGGCGGAGTTAAATGTTTATATGAATATAACTAAATTAATATCATGCGATGCGACTTCCTGGCAACGAAGCTGGGACGCCGGACAGCGTTATCTGGCGGCCGGCCTGTATGTGGCCGCCAGGCTCGCGCTGGAAACGGCGGAAGCGGCCGCGTTTGTCCGCCGCGATGCCGCGAGTCTGGAAAGAATTTATCTGCCGCTGTTGGAAGCGTGTCGTCAGGCCCGACTTCAGGCGTGTGAAGGCATCATTGTGATAGATGATCCTCGGCGGTCCGGTCATTCGCCGGCGACTCGCGCTGTGGCCAAAAGCTCGGCGGCAGCCACGCTGCTTGTGGCCGGGCCGCGGGCGGTGAAGATGGCCACACGGGTGAATCGATCCGCGCGCCGGCGTGGCTTGCCGCAAGAATCACTGGTCTGGCTTTACGGCGGTAAAACGGTGCGGCTATGTTCAACCGCGGCGGTTCGGTTTTGCTGCGGAGTGGAGGCCGAGTTCACGAAAAATCCTGGGGAAAAAATGTCTCCTCGGCACTTGGACCAGCAGATAGCGGTGCTGCCGGTGCCGGGTGTTTATCCGCCCGGATCAGCCGGACACCGCCTGGCTTGCGAGACCCTGCTGCTGGCGTGGGAATGGCTGGCATTGCATTGGCAGGCCCGGCATCGGGTTCGGGCGCGGCCTTGGGAAGAACTCGCGTGGTTACGCGCGGCGCGGCGTGTAGATCCGGCCTGTGAACCGGTTATGATGCGCATGGTGGAAATTTGCCGTTTGCTCACCACTCTTCCGGATGAACATTGACATTGAATTACCCACATAATTTCAGATGCTCGACGGGGCTGACTCCAGCGTTTTTCGTGTGCCGGCAAGCTATTTCGGGCAGGTTTCCGGTGTACAGCGACCGGTCAACCGATAGCGGTTCCGGGCAAAGGTCATGTACGCGATATCCGCGAGCTTTCGCACCGGTTTGAAGCGCAGCAGCCAAAGGCCGAAGCGAACGCTAATTGTGGGGCGTACCGCTTGCCAGATGCCCAAGAACGCATCGACTCGGGTATAAATTGTTCCCGCCGCGTCCTGAGCGTGCATAAACTGGTGGACGAGATGTGCATCCAGCCCGTAGGATTGAGCCTGAAAATCCGGTGCTGCTATATCAACCGGAATGAGCCGACCTTCGTGATCCAAGGTCAGATAATGTTTAATTTCGCGGCTACAGAGTGGACACTGACCGTCGAAAAAAATACGTAATGGAAATTGCGGCTTCGGCATCATTAAGAGATAGTAGGGGGATGTTGGTCGAAAATCCATTAACAATTTTCGGCTTTACGAATTGTTGGTTGAGACAAGGAAAATCGAACCGCGGCCGAATGGCGGCGTAATTAAGAAGGAATGGCCCGATGGCCGAAGATGAAGAACTGCTCGCCCGGTTCATCCGCGGAGATGAAGCAGCGTTTACCGAGCTTGTCTCCCGGCACCAGCGCGAACTGTTCACTTTTCTCCGGCGCTTTGTAAACGACGCCTCCGCGGCCGATGACCTGTTTCAGGAAACATTTGTGCAGGTGTATCGGAGTGCCCAGTCGTTCGACAAGTCTCGGCGTTTTCGACCGTGGATGTATGCGATTGCGGCGAACAAGGCTCGGGATTTCTTAAGGGCTGCAGCGCGGCGAAGGACCCAGTCGCTGGATAGTCCGTTTGGTTCGCCAAATTCGCAGCAGAGTCTGGACCCTCCGGAACTTAATCAGCCATCGGCGGTCCAAATTCTGGTGGAACAGGATGAGGCGCGACGGGTTCGGCAGGTTCTTTCAGGCTTGCCGGACATATACCGTGAGGTGCTGACGCTGAGTTATTTTCATCGGTTTGCGTACAAGGAGATTTCAGAGATTCTGGGCATTCCCCTGGGTACAGTCAAAAGCCGCCTGAATACAGCAATGGCGACTTTTTCACGGGCTTGGAAAGCAGCCCAGAATGCCAGTGACAGCCGCCGATAACGTATCAGCCGTCCTGCAGCCCAATTTTTTTGAACGCGGACGAACGTACTGATAATAATGCTGATTTTCAGTCAGGATGAACCCATGAACCCGATTGATGACAAGTCCAGGCAAGCCTCTGGCCATGAGCCGGGGGCAGGCGCGCTTTCGCCACGTCAGGAAGATTTTCTCAACTCCTTGCTGGAATCAGGCGGCTCGCCGCCCGGCCAGGCACCTGCTCCCGGCCTGCCGGCTGGCTGTCCCCCGGATATTGACGGCCAGGATGGTTTGGCGCGAGCGTTGACGGCCTTGAGCCGGCTGAATTTGGAAGAAGCACCGTCCGGGCTTCTGGCGCGGACCATGGCGCGGATCCGGCGGGAACAGGCGGGTACCGGTGCGTCGGCAGCGGAGCCAGCCAATTCTCAAACGCGATACGCTGATTATCCGATGACTGCGGCTCGCCCATCAAAACGCTGGCTGGCATGGAATGGTCGTAAAATGGATATTGTGACAATGGTGGTGGCGGCGAGTCTTGTGCTGGTGGTATTAATTGCGGTCATCGGCAAACAGCGGCAACGGGCCGCGCGCACCCTTTGCGCATCAAATTTAACGAGCATCGCTGCGGGCATAAGTGAATATGCCGCAGCGAATGCTGGCTTTTTACCGAGTATTGCGCCAGCGGAAAATGCGGATTGGCTTCCGGCGAGCGTTGCGGCGGGGAATTCGATCTCTTCCACAGCCAGTCTGCGGCGCGATGGAAATGCGGCAAATCTGGCACCCCTGTTGAATTCCAAGGCGAGATTCGTGAGCTGGAAAGAACTCGTATGCCCGACGTGCGCGACGGCGGCCGATGCGCGCGGCCATTTTCGTCGCATCAGCTACAGCTATATTGATGAACTTGGAAAATGGAACCATCATTTTAACGGGTCGGGAAAAGTCGTGATTCTGGCGGATGCAAATCCGCTTTTTGCCGGCCGCCCCGTGGCCGGAGTGACGGCGAATTCGTTTAATCATCGCGGCGCCGGGGAGAACATTCTGTGCGATGACGGTGCGGTCCGCTGGGTTACCACACCGCTGGTGGGTCCGCGGCAGGATAATATATACACGATTCAAACGGTGGCGGGTATTCGCTACACTGGTTACGAACAGCCGGTTTCGGCGCGCGATATTTTTCTTGCACCCTAGTCTGTAACTCCGTCCGAAATAGGGCATTTGTACTGGAACGGCGACGGGTGAATTTCAGCCAGATGTGCGTCGTCGATCCTTTGCACCCATCTAAAGCGTGCCTTGCAGGTTTGTGCGCAAATGTGGTGGGCCGTTTCGAGTTGGGCGGCCTGTTTTATTTTTCCCCGCGCAGGGGAAAATTGTCGCCTTTTCGCCTAAGATTCTTTCGATCTGGTCGCATTTGGAATGCAACTAATTGTCCAGTCATGCGTTATAGTTACGGCTTGGCGCAATTGGTACAGGTTTGTTTTTTTTCTGAAGATACAGCGATTATGAAATTATCCGGCCCATTTTCACCTGCTAAAGACCAAGACATTCTAATCGTGTCGGATCTGGTGAAGAAATATGAAATCGGCGACGCGATCGTGCTGGCGCTTAATGGAGTAAGCCTAAGTGTGCGGTCGGGGGCCATGATTGCGATTACGGGGCCATCTGGCAGCGGAAAATCAACATTGATGAATATTTTGGGGTGTTTGGATACAGTGGATTCCGGCAATTATCAATTGGCCGGAGAGGACGTATCCCGGCTGAATGGCGACCGGCTGGCGGAAATTCGCAATCGATACATTGGGTTTGTATTTCAAAATTTTAATCTTTTATCGCGACTGTCAGCGCTGGAAAATGTGGAACTTCCACTGTTGTATGCGAGCCGCCGCGATGCCCGCGCCGCGGCTGAACATGCTCTGGAGATTGTGGGCCTAAGCGACCGCATGCATCATGAACCGAATCAGCTTTCCGGCGGTCAACGGCAGCGCGTGGCTATTGCCCGCGCGGTGGTCACCAATCCGGCGATTGTGCTGGCGGACGAACCGACAGGAAATCTGGATTCCCGGGTGGGGCAGGAAATACTGGAATTATTCCATACGCTGAATAGTCAGGGACGAACGATTATTATGGTGACCCACGACCATGAAGTGGCGCGGCATTGCCATCATGAGGTGCAGATTCGCGATGGAAAAGTATTAACCACCGTGGAACATGGAAAAGCGGCCCGTCGCACGCCGACGTTGGCCGCGGTTTGACAACTTAAAAATTTTGACCGCTCTCTCGGGCGCGGCAATCAGGAAGTTTGTGCATGAAAAAAAAAGGTTGGCTGATTCTGGGTGTTTTAATCGTCGGCGGGGGGGCGGGATTTTTTGCGTATCGCCGGCATGAAGCGGCGATGGCACTGGCAAATGTCCCTAAGCCGCACACCGCGCTGGTGAAGCGGGGGACGCTTTCGGTGCATGTGTATGCGACCGGTACGGTGGAAGCCAACCTGACCGTTCAGATCAAATGTCAGGCCGGCGGACAGATTTCCAAGCTTCCTTATCAAATTGGTGATGTGGTAAAGAAGGGTGATCTGGTGCTCGAAGTGGACCCAACCCTGGAACGCCAGGCCAGAGACCTGGCGCGTCAGCAGTTGAATCAGTCTAAATTAAATTACAAATCAGCGCTCTTAAATTACCAGGTGGCGAAGTTGAATTTGACAACCACCCGCCAGACCGATGAAGCCAATTTGCTGTCGGATCAAGCCCAGGTCGCCAATGATAAACTCAATTTGCAGCGCGACCAGACCCTGCTGAAGGAAAATCTTGCCGCCCAGCAGACTTATGACAACGACAAAACCACGCTGGTGCGCGACCAGCAGACGCTGCGCCTCGCACAGGTGGCCATTGAGGAACTTCAAACAGAGGCATTGCAGGTAAAGCTTCAGAAAAATGCCGCAGATCTTGCGGACATTAATGTGATGAACAGTTCCAGTCAGCTCAAGCAGGCGATGACAAATTTATCCTATACCAAAGTTCCCGCGCCCATTTCCGGCGTCGTATCCGATGTCAATGTGCAGCCGGGACAGATTATCGCCTCGGCTCTGACCAACGTCGGCGGCGGCACAACCATCATGAGTCTGGTGGACCTTTCTCGTATCTTTATTGATACCACGGTGAACGAAAGTGATATCAATCATATTAAAGTCGGTGACAAAGTGGCGGTGACCGCCCCCGGAGCGCCCGGCCGTGTCTTTGCTGGACGCGTGGTGCTGATGGCGCCGGTTTCTCAGCAGGATCAGGCAAGTGCCAGCGGAACAACCACTTCGTCAAGCAGCAATATTGTTACATTCCAGGCAAAAATTGAGGTTCTGGGAAAGGATAAGGCGCTGCTTAAACCAGGAATGACTGCGAATGTGAATATTTTTGCGGATAAGATTCCCAATGTCCTGTATATTCCGTTGCAGGCCGTGGTCATAAGCAATGGACAGGACACCGTGACTGTGGTTGGTAAGAACGGTGCCATGAAGTCCAAAGTGGTGAACATGGGCAAACGCAACGATCTGGACTGGCAGGTGGTCAGCGGATTGAAGCAGGGCCAGGCAGTTCTGGTACATGAGACGGAAACGACCAGCATGTGGTCGCCGCACCATCATTAAAGTGTGCGGCCACGGCACTTCCGCGGCCTGAAGGTGTAATGCAGGAAAAGCGATGTTAATCTGGACCACAATAAAAATTGCGCTTCGCAGCATGCTGGCGAACAAACTTCGCGCCGTTCTCACGATGCTGGGCATGATTATTGGTGTGGCCGCGGTTATTGCCATGATGGCCCTGGGCAATGGGGCGAAACAGCATATCCTGGGCTGGGTGTCGCGCATGGGCAAAAACACCATTACCATTTTTCCGCACAATCCGAAAATTCCATCGGTGCTGAATGGTTCACCGGATCCGCTTTCCATTTCCGATGCTCTGGCGGTGTTGAAGATTCCGGGCGTAAAGGCGGTCTCCCCCGTGGTGGCCAGCAACGAACCGGTCAAATGGAGCGGCAATTTTACGAATTGCAATACCATAGGCGTGGCACCCACATGGATTCATATTCACAGTTTTAAAATTCAAAGCGGCCGGAATTTTACAGATTATGATGTGCGCGACATGGCTTCGGTTGCGATTATAGGACCGGAAACAGCGGAGCGACTTTTTGGATCCGTGGATCCGCTCGGAAAAAAAATTACGGTAGGCACCGTGCGGTTTCAGGTCATCGGGGTCTTGGTGCCCAAAGGCCGCCACGGCTGGTTTGATCCGGATAATCAGGTGCTCATTCCTTTTACAACGGCCATGACCGACTTGTTGGGCCGATCCGTCGCGCTGAACCATATTGATATGCAGGTGCGTCATTCATCAGATCTTGATCCGGTACAGGCCGCGTGCGAGAGTCTGCTGCGCCGACGCCATAGTCTTATTGCAGGCGATGAGGATGATTTCTGGATATCCAATCAACTGCAGGTGATCCGCATGGCCAATCGTATCGGCGGAGCTTTTACGATGTTCCTTGGGTCGGTCGCGGGAATTTCGCTGCTGGTGGGGGGAATCGGTATTATGAATATCATGCTCGTGACAGTGGCTGAACGCACGCGGGAAATCGGCATTCGCAAGGCAATTGGCGCGCGGGAAAGGGACATTATGCGGCAGTTTCTGATTGAGGCTTCGCTGATCAGCATTCTGGGTGGACTGATTGGCGTGGCGGTGGGAATTGCCGCCGCCCATTTTGTACATTTCCGCAATTTTTCCGGCCAAGTGCAGCCTTCCATGGCGGTGCTGGCGTTAAGCATTTCCGCGAGCATTGGTCTATTTTTCGGCTATTATCCGGCAAAGCGCGCCGCCAAATTAAATCCCATCGAGGCTCTTCGCTATGAATAAGCAGACTGTTTCCTGGCCGGCGATTCGCCATATTCCTTTGGTCAGGCGGGCCGGAACATTTCCCAAGAAAAACAGCCGATCCGCTCCGCGGGCAACCGCCGGGGGCGCGATGCTCCGGCACCGCTCACTGGGCCTGCTGTCTCTGGTGGCTTTGGCGGTGGCGGGCTGTCAAACTATTCATTCCGGTGGCTATGAAAACTACATGCCTGCCGCCGCCGTCCGTCAGGTTTCGGCCGCGGCAACGGAGGAATCCGCTGCGGCGACCCGCATGGCCGTGGTGGAGCATGGCCCACACGGTGGAAAATCCATTCTGAATATGCGGACGAATCTCATGAGCCTTTCGCTGCGGCAGGCCTTGCTGCTGGGGCTGGCGAATAATCCGGCACTGGTGGTTCAGCGTTTCAACCCATCCATTGCCCAGACGCAAATTGATGCGCAGCGCGGACTGTTTGACCCGCAGCTTACCTTTTCCGCCCAGGAAGGGCGTAATCGGGTGCCTGGTTCCGGTGGCTATTCCAATAGCGACGCTGGTTCCGGTCAGGTGGGACTGTCGGAAAACCTGCCCACCGGTACGGCCATTTCAGCCAATGCGTCGTCCAACATCGGCAACGGAGGCAATGGCCAAACAGCCAGCACGAATGTGACGCTTGGCGTTACCCAGGCGCTGTTGCAGGGGGCCAGCGTGGAGGTGAATCTGGCGGCAATTCATCAGGCGGAAATAGGAAAAACGATATCAGATTATCAGCTTCGCGCCCTGGCCATTTCCACCGTGGCCCAGATTGTGACAGACTATTGGGCTTATGCCCTGGCCAGGGAAAATGTTCGTATTTTGACCGACGCCTACAACGTGGCCCTTCAGCAGGAACATCAGACTCGGGAATTAATTCGCGTGGGCCGAACCGCGCAATCTGAATTGCCGGCCGCTGTTGCTCAGGCGGCCGTAACCGATCAGCAGCTTCTGGCCGCAGATGGCGCACTTCTGGTGGCGCGGCTGAACCTGCTGGAGTTGATCATGCCGCCGGGAAGTCCTTTCTGGAATGACAATATTAAATTATTGAACAAGCCCTACGTGCCCCACCGGCAACTTTCGCCGTTGAAACTGCATACGGCTTTGGCGATGCGGATAAGCCCGGTAATAAATGAATCCCGCTTGCAGATTGAACAGGGTAATCTTTCGGTGGTACAGACCCGCGATGGCCTTTTGCCCAAATTGGATTTATTTATCACGCTCGGTAAGACCGGTTACGCAGCCGCATTCAGCCGATCTGTGGATCAGTTGAACGGGCAGAATTTTGGCGTGGTAGGGGGAATTGATGGCAGTTATCCCATATTCAACCGCACGGCGCAGGCAAATTTTCAGGGCGCCGAGTTGTCACGAGACCAGGACCAGGCCGCGCTGGCCAATCTGGTGCAGACTGTTCAACTGAGTGTTCGCACGGGATATATAAACTGCCAGACTGCCTATCAGCAGATTGCCGCCACCCGTGCCACCCGTGTCGCTCAGGCCGAGGCATTGCGCGCCACCATTGGCCAGTTCAGAGTCGGCGAAAGCACTTCATTATTGGTGGCACAGGCGCAAAGCAATCTATTGTCGGCTCGGCTGGCCGAAGCCCAGGCGGTGGTGAATTATCTGGATGCCCGTGCCAATCTTTACCTTCAGGAAGGCTCGCTGCTGGAACGACTGAGTCTCACCGCGCCGGGTGAATTTCCGGTTCACGCGGATGGACCGGCGTGGCTTCGCCGTTGGCCGAACGGCTATTTTCATTAAAACCTGGACGGGAGCGGCGTTTGTGGACCCAAGTTTGTCAATGCAGGGGCAAATTGCGGTATTGGCAAACCGGAAAAAAAACGCGACAATGCCTTGCTGGATTGTGTGTGGTGAATCATGCGGCTCATGACTTGGGTTCCCGAAAAGACATCGATACATAGCGCGTGGCCCGGCGGCGTTCTGACGGTACTCCTGATTGCGGCCGGGTGTATCGCCGGTTGTCGGACCGGTGCGCCGCTTCCCCGCACGGGCGGGGTGCGTTTGTGCAAGGGGACAGCGCGAATCGTCAGCGTCAATCCGTATCTTTCAGCGGCGCAAGCCCGCTGGAACGGTCATCCGGTTACGCTTTGGTGGGACAATTCCTCTGTTCTTTTTTTTGGCGGGAAAAGAGCGCCAACCATGCTGGCCAAACCAGGCCAGCGGCTGCATTTTGACGGGCTTCTGGCGGATGGCGATATTTATATTGGTCGCGCGTGGATCGGTCCGCCCCCGCCGAAATTTGGTGGCCAGCAGCCTTTTATTCAGCAGGGAACCTGGCCGGAAAATGTCCCCAAGCCCAAGAAACTTCCCCCTCCCAAAGTGGTGGCCCCCGGATCATCCGCGGGCGTTCCGCGGAGCCTTGGGCCGTAGACCGTGCCATTCCATTTGATGCCATATGCGCTGGTCGCAAAAAGGCCGCCTGCGACAGTTCTGGCGTGCCATGATTCAGGCTGCCGGGTCATCTTCGGAGTGCGGGTCTTCCGGCACTGTGGCGTGACTCTGGTGCTGGGCCCGCTCGGCCTCCTCCTGGGCGGCGGCATTGCTGGCCGCCTTGATGGATTCCCAATCTTCCATACTGATCAGCACATCGCTGGCCTGGCTGCCCTTGTAAGCGCCGACAATGCCTGCCGCCCGCATCTGATCCACCAGGCGACTGGCACGGGAATAGCCGATGGCCAGCCGATGCTGCAGGAGGCTGACGGAACCGCGGCGGGATTCAATAATAATTTTCACCGCATCATCAAACATCGGGTCTTTATCGGCTTCGGTCAGGCTGGCGGGGGTCCCAAGCTGCAGCAGTTCGGGGTGGAATTCCGGCTGGGCGATTTCGCGGAGGAATCCACAGACCTTTTTAATTTCTGAATCATCAACATATGTTCCCTGTCCGCGCATCAGGTTGCCGCCCGTCGGTTTAAGCATCAGCATGTCACCCTGCCCAAGCAGCAGTTCTCCGCCGGATTGATCCAGCATAATGCGTGAATCAATGCGTGCCCGCACCTGAAAGCAGATTCTGCCGGGCATGTTCGATTTAATTAGACCGGTCACCACCTGCGCTTCCGGTCGTTGCGTGGCGAGAATAAGATGTATGCCCACGGCGCGGGCCTTCTGGGCAATACGTACAATGTGACCTTCCACTTCCTTGCTGGTCATCATCAGGTCGGCCAGTTCGTCAATAATGATGATGATATAGGGCAGATGAAAAGGCAGTCGAGCCTCTTCTTCCGGACTGGCTGGTTCAAATTTCTTTATCAACTCCTCCCGCGACAGTTTGTTGTAATCCCGGATATGCCGGACGCCCGCGGTGGACAGTGTTTCATAACGCTCGTCCATTTTCTGCGTCGCCCATTCCAGGACGCTTTCGGCTTTGCCCATGTCGTCAATAATGGGTGTCATCAGGTGTGGAATATCCCGATAATCCTGCATTTCTACCATTTTTGGGTCGATCATGATCAACTTCACATGGTCCGGCCGCTGGGTCAGAAGAATGGTCATGATAATGGAATTAATACAGACGGATTTTCCAGAACCGGTCGTGCCGGCGATAAGCAGATGGGGCATTTTGGCCAGATCTTCAATCAGCGGATTTCCCGATACATCTTTGCCCAGGCACATCGGCAGTGCCATTTGTGGCAATGATTGATGGCCCAATTGCATCAGTTCCTTCAAACGCACTTCGTCACGGTCCAGGTTTGGGACTTCAATTCCCATTGTGGATTTGCCCATAATATTATCGATGCAGCGGACCGGCGGGCTTTTAAGGGCGCGTGAAATATCTTTGGAAAGCCGTACCACGGCGGAGCTTTTTACGCCGGGCTCCAGTTCCAGTTCGTACAGAGTGACGACGGGTCCCGTGTCGATGGCGACCACTTTCGCCTGCACGCCGAAGTGGTGCAGAGCTTCCTCCAGCACGCGGGCCTTTTCACGCACACGCTGTTCCTGGCCATCGGTATTGGATGGTACCGGTTCGGTCAGCAGTTCAAGATCCGGCAGGCGGTAATTGCCGAGGTCCTGCTTGGCCGGAGGGGCCGGCTTAAATGGCAAAAGCGGTTCCATGTTGGTGCGCGGGCGGCGCACGACCGGTTCGGGTCGTGCGGTTTCAGCCGGAGGGGGAGAATCGGTTGAAGCGGAGTCTGGCGAAGGCGGCGGGAATTGAGCTTCCGCGTTTGTGGTGATCTCTGATGCGGAATTTTCCACCGGCCTTTCTTCGCCAATGGTGACCGGCGGTCGCGGTGCCATCTTTACCAGCGACCGCATAGGATCGAGTTTGTCACCCTTTTTCTTCCCTTTTTGTGGCCGCTTAAAACACCAGGCAATTAACGCAGTGGTCATAGCTCCAATGCCGTCCATTGCGGCTTCGGCGACTTTGTTGGAATTGCGGGCGATTTTCTTACGCGGCAGATATTCCCATATCGCCAGAGCCAGGGCGGGCACGGCCAGAAGGATTTCATCAGCCGCCAGCAGCAGGCCAATGGTCAGCCCAAGCAGAAGGATAAGTGTGGAGCCGATATTGGAAAATTTTACAGTCAGGAAATGTGCGATGCCCATTCCCAGCAGGCCGCCCGCCCCTTCTGGCAACTGGTGCCCGATATTGGCCATCGCGGCCAGGCCGCTTCCGACGGCTACCAGGACGGCTCCGCCCAGCAGCCGAAAGGCCATTTGCGTGACATTGCCGCCGACCGTCCAGACAAAAAGTGTGCAGCACAACATCACGACTGCAACCCAGATGCCCGGGCCGACATAATTCATCAGAACAAACGCTAAAGTTGCACCCACCGGGCCGCACCAGTTCTGTGCGTGCGCATGGGTGGCAAAATAGGTTGGGGAACTGGCCAGATAGGTGGGGTCGGACACATGAAATGAAAGCAGGGCGAGGGCCGCAAATATCCATGCAACCCATCCGACCGGCACTAAACTTAAACGCAATACCCGCCAATGCCTCGATGATGCCTTGTTGGCCATTGCGACCCTCGACTTCCAATGTCACGGCTTCGCGCCCGGCATCCAATTGCCGAACATTCAATTTACCTATTGTAGCGGAAACTGGCGAGTAAAGCATCCTCCTTGCCCCCAAATATCGCGCAAAACGAGCCGGCCTAACAATGCCCCAATACCGGCGGGGGCGCGGCACAGCGGGCGTTGATACCATTTAAGGTCTGTTCGTTGGAAACTCAGGTGGCCCAGATGACGATTGGAAATGGCTTGCGGGGTCTGTGCGGGCATTATGAACAGTTCCTGAAATCAGGCGGCAGCGGGACGGGAATTATTACAAAGGTCCATGGCGCGTGCGCCGGCGGAAGTTGGTGGGTGTGGTGCCGACCAGTCGGCGGAATACGACATTAAATACCGCCGCCGAACGGAACCCGGAATTTTCGCAGATTTTATACATCGGCTGGGCGGATTCAAGAAGCAACCTTTTCGCTAGTTCAACATGTGAAAACCAGATATGGTTCTGCAGGGTTACGCCGGTGAGCTTTTTGAAGCGAACTTCCAATGACCGCCGAGATACCAGCAGGTGATCCAGAATGTCTTCCACGCCGATATGCCGGTGGGCATTGTCACGGATAAAGTTTAGCGCGCCGACGACGGCTTCATCGGGGAATGCGTAGGTATCTGTTGATTCCCGATGCACGATAGGAAGCGGTTCAATATAGCGTGGTGGCGCTTCCAGGCTGCCGGTTCTGATCATGTCCGCAAGCATGTCCATGGCTTCATTGCCCGCCCGCTGTCCGTCGAGCGGAATGCTGCTGATGGTCGGATTGGCCAAAGTGCATATCCAGATTCGGTTGTCCACTCCACAGACGGCCATTTCGTCGGGTACGCGGATTTTTGCTTTCAGGGCCAGCCTTAAAATTTCGTAGGCGAATGCGTCAATAGAGGCCAGAATTGCGGTCGGCCTGGGCAGGGCACTGAGCCATTTTTCCAAGGCTTGCAACTGCTGCGGCTGGTGCATTTGTCCCCAGTCCATCGCGGTGCCTTGGAAAATGGCACACGAAAAACCGGCAGACTGTGCTGTTTGGGAAAAGCCGTTCTTACGACTTTCGTCCCAGACGGTCGCAATGGGCGTCGGCAATCCGTAAAAAGCGAAATTGCGAAAGCCGCGACCCAGGAAATAATTTGCGACGGTTTTGCCAACCAAACGGTCGTCCGGAGCGATAATACCGACACCTACGCGGTCGCCATCACCCGAAATGTCCACCACCGGCACGCGCGCCACCCGGCATTTGGCGAGCAGATTTTGATTGTTGGCCCATTGGTCAATAATAACGCCGTCCACCAGGCCGTGGGATATATCGGTTTCGGTTACCTCGCCAAAGCGGGCCATTAGTATGGCACAATTGGCCTTTTCCCGGCTGCGTCGCGCTATGCCTTGCACCGCCTGTTCCCAATAAGTTCCCAAGTCCTGGGTGAACAGGGCAATTTGGAGCGTACGCCTGCCTCGGCGGCGAACGGTCTTGCTTTTTGCGGCCATGCGGGTTCCTTAATTAGTACGTGCTATAGCATTTGCGGCGACGCCCAAGGCCTCGACCGGCTTCACTGGTATGGTACTCTACTTTGCGCTATAAGCAAAACTTTTCGCGCTTGGCGTAGTGGCGGTCGATTGCGGAGTATTCTAGACTTCAAAGCGTGATATGTATTCCCTTGCATTTGCCGGCTCAGTTCAATATCCGGCCTTCACGGGATTACCTTCATGAAACCGGTAGTCCGCGCTAAGTGGCTTACCGGGGCGACATTTCTGTTCGCCAGGTACATGTCACACGGTCCGTTACCCAAAAGGAGGAACACTTTATGGTGTGTCGCAATAAAACCCAAACTGGCAATTTGCGGGCACTGCTTCGCGCCGCCGCCGGGTTTACCCTGGTGGAATTGCTTGTGGTCATTTCGATCATCGCTCTGCTGATATCGCTGTTGCTGCCAGCTTTGGCACAAGCGAAGGCCGCGGCGGAAAGCGTGGCATGTGGCGCGAATCTGCGTTCCATCGGTCAGGAACTTGCGGAATACAGTGCATCGTTTGAAAGCGCCATTCCCTTCGGAGTCTATGACGATCCGACCAATTTCCCGGGCAATCCAGATAGTGCCAATCCGAGCTACTGGCTGCCCTCGCCAGTCGGGTGGGCCACAATGTTGTTCAGTTACACTTCCGGTCATCCAATGGCCGATTTTCTTGATCCAAATGATGTTGCCTGGAGCGGGACAGGTCCAAGCGCGTCCGTGCAGGCGTGGTCTCTGTTATTTTTGAAAACCTATGACTGTCCGGCATCCACAATTGTCAGTCAGCCGTTCAATCAATGGCAGGTACAGGGCACCGAGGTTGTGGGAAATTTTTCCAGTACCTATTCAGCCAATCCCAACTTCTTCCTGTACTACGGCAAGCCCAATGGCTTCAGCCAACCAGTAAGCACCGCGTTTAAAACATCCAATGTTCAGACGCC
>JAJZOA010000097.1 GCA_021852225.1 Planctomycetota bacterium | reverse complement strand
GCCAGGAAAGCAAACCGGCGCCGAATGAATGCTGGCAATGGAAGCATTGCATCAGAGCGATCTACGACAAACCTGCTGGAAATTCAGCTTTACAACGGCCGCCTGAAAATTTGGCAGACCCGTGACGCCGTGACACAGCGCTTCAGTTTGTGGATAGACATCAGGTCATAGACGCAGTAGATTAATAACGTCATAAATGTGCGCCGAAATCAATTCGGCGTCGGATGCCGATGATGGTACACAGCTTCATTGCTTGCGGAGAAAATTCATGGCCAAAATTCAGAGTCAGCGTTATGACCGGCGCGATGTGGTAAAAGCGGCTGCGGCTACCGCAGTCATGGCAATGGTCGGTACGGTCGTTGACAGTTCGGCATTATCGGCCGCAACCGCCGACAAAATCGTGCGGGTGGAAGATCTGAATTTAAGTTTGATGGTAGTCGGCTACGGACGACCGATGAAAAACAAAAGCATCAACGGCAATCCTTTGAAGGCCGGAGGAAAGACGTATCAACATGGAATTGGAACACACGCAGAAAGTATTTTTCGTATCAATCTTAAAAAATCAGCCCAGCGCTTTACCGCCAAAGTGGCCATGGATGATGAAGCCACAAAGGTAGGCGCTGTGATTTTTGAAGTTCTGGTGGATGGTAAAGTCAAAGCGCGCACGCCGGTGATGCACGTCGGAGATCCGGCGCGGACCATCAGCGTCAATCTGCGGGGAGCCAAACAATTGATGCTGGTGGTAAAACCGGGCTTAAATGCAATCACGTGGGATCACGCCGACTGGCTCGATCCGGTTATTGCCATGGTGCCTGGTTCTAATGTCCGGCCGGTGGCAATGTCCGCCTATCCGGGATCCCATGATTATCCGCATATTGCCAGCGGCGATCCGGAAACACCGGAATTTCACGGCCCGCGCGTGGTCGGCGCGACGCCGGGACATGATTTCCTATTTAAGGTGCCGTACACCGGAAAGGCCCCGATAAAGATTTCGGCAAACGGCCTGCCGGCAGGCCTGACCATGGATAGCAGTGGATTAATGACGGGGAAAATTAATCAGGCCGGAGAATATAAAGTCAGGCTTACCGCAACCAACAGCCTTGGTACGGCCCATCGCACAATGAGGCTGGTAGCCGGTGAACACAAACTGGGCCTGACACCACCGATGGGTTGGAATTCATGGAATGCCTACGGCATGGACAATGACGCCACACGCACCCGCGCCGCCGCGGATGCCATGGTGAAAAGTGGTTTAGCGGCCAAGGGGTTTAATTACATCAATATTGATGACGGCTGGCAGAATGGCCGCACCGCCGATGGCGAAATTAAGACCACGGATAAATTCGGTGATATGAAGAAGATTGTGGACTACGTGCACGGCAAAGGCCTGCGGTTTGGCCTGTATTCGTCGCCCGGCCCCACTACCTGCGGCGGCCACACGGCCAGTTTCGGGCACGTATCCCAGGACGCCAGCACCTACGCCCGCTGGGGCGTGGATTATCTTAAATATGACTGGTGCAGCTACGGCAGTGAAGTTCCGAAAAATCCGGATCTTGAACAATATATCAAGCCTTATCGCGAAATGGGCGAGGCGTTGCGAAAATCCGGACGCGATATATTTTTCAGCCTGTGCCAATATGGGATGGGACATGTCTGGACATGGGCGGGTAAATCTCCGGTAGTGGGGCAATAGCTATCGGATAAGTGGTGATATCAACGACTCATGGGGGTCGATGGTAAGTAACGGATTTGGCAGCGACGGCACGTTATTTCCATTTGCCGGGCCGGGGCATTGGAATGATCCGGATATGCTGGTGGTGGGCTGGGGATATTTTGAAGACGGCCCGCTCCACTGGACGAAGCTTACCCCGCACGAACAACTCACGCATATAACCCTGTGGTGCATGCTGGCAGCGCCCCTGCTTTTAGGCTGTGATCTTGAAAAGATGGATAAATTCACCACAGACCTGATGACCAATACGGAAGTCCTGGCGGTCAATCAGGATGAACTGGGACAGCAGGCCCAGCGCGTATATCGCCAGGGATCGCTGGAAATATGGGCACGTCCGTTGTGGGATGGCACAGTTGCCGTGGCGATATTTAACCTGGGATTAACACCAGGAGGCGTTCGCGTTGCATCTTGGAATATACTGGATCCGGTGTTGCAGCGCGGTGACAAGCCTTTGCGTGGCGCGCAACGGTTACGGGATTTGTGGCAGCGGAAAGACCTGGGAACCAAATCCAGCTTCCAGGCAACCATTCCCGCGCATAGCGCCATCATGCTTAAGGTTGGTACGCCAAACGTAACTGATGACTGATGAAAATCGGCGTACGTGTTGAGTTTGTCCAGGCATTCCCGCCACGACGCGCTGAAAGTCATCAAGATGCAATAACTGCGGCGCGCTGGATCAGCCGTGTTGCATCCATGCCACCGGCGGAACCCATAGCGGCGGTCCGCACGAAAGGGGCGAGCCTCACCGGCACAAGCGATATAAGCCAAACCAGGATAGCGGCCACCATTGTCAGGCCATCGTGGCAACGAAGCCCCATGCATCCCGTCTGAAGCAGCGCCACAGTCGCCCGCGTTAAGCCTTCACGATGAAGCCGGGAAACCGCTTTGGCTTGGCACACCGCCAGACCGGACAAGCCCCCGCGCACAAGCCCACACATTCACGCATCATTCGGCTTTTCGACGCGTATGCAAATGCCCGCGGGCCGGTTTTGCGGGGAAAGAGAGGCGACTGTTATTGACCGTAATTTGCCCTTGGCTGATAGGCGAACCAATACTTCCCGGGCGCAACGGCAAGCGTTGTGCGGGAATCGGGCCGTTTGCCCGCTGTTATTTTTCTGATACCGGAAGTCTTTGGCGTCAGAAGCCGGCCGTTGCACAAGATCGCGCCCTTTCCAATACCGGGCAGCGTCACAACACCCGATGCGGCCGGTGGAATGGAGATATTAAGCCATATACTTTTACCGTGCCATTGCCATTTGCAGGCAACATTTCCGAAATGGCTTTTATACGCAGCCGACGCCCAGGGCAGCGCACGGACCGGGTGGGGGGAAATAAAAATCGTACGAAAGCCAGGATTTCGGGGATCCGGCTTGATGCCCGCCAGGTCGTTGTACATCCAGCCGAGGATATCGCCGAACATGATATGGTTATGCGAACCGCCCCCGTCCCATTCCTCCCACAGGGTTGTGGCCCCGCGGGTAAACCAAAGGCCATAACTGGGATAGGTTGTTTGCGTAGCAATACGATAAGCCAATGCGGTATGACCAAAACGGGATAACACACGAAACAGACAGCGATCCCCGAGCAGGCCAACCGAAAGATGGTCATTTTTTTTGTGAACATCCGCGACAAGTTTGTCTGCCGCCGCGATTCGCCGCCGGGCGGGTACCAGTCCAAAATACAAAGGCATGGCCTGCGCGGTTTGACCGCCATTTTCATATACCCCGCGGCCTTTATAATACATTGCGTTAAATGCTTTGCGTATGGCGGCGGCATTGGCCAGAAAAGCCTTCTGATCTTTCTTTTTGCCGAGGATAGAGGCCATGCGGGAGAGCAGCACCGCATCGCGATACACCAGACAGGTGCGCACAAAGCGAATATCCGGCCGCCTGCCCGCGGAAACCCAATCCCCGATTTCCCATCCACCGCCAGCGGCGATTCCGCCGGGACAATGGCGAAGCATATAGGTAAAAAACCGCTTTATTCCGTCGTAATGCTTGCGAATTAAGTCGCCGTTGCCGCTGTATATATAGTCAAACCACGCGACCTGTTCATAGGCGGATTCCCAGTCGGGGTGAAACTCCGTCGTTTGCCAGCCCGGGCTTGGAATAATTAATGCCAGATTGCCGTTGGGGGATTGCTGGCGCGCAAAATCATTCAGCCACTTGGCATAGGCCGGCGTGTTGTTGTAAGTAAACAGACCGGTGGCGGCCGCCACCCAAGCGTCGGCGGTCCAGCCGTTTTTTTCGCGCGTGGGACAATCGGTTGGATAACCGACGAAATTGCTCTGGTAACTGTAACGGGTTGCCCGCGCAATGGCATTAAGCAGCGGATTACCACAGGCAAAGTTGCCGGTGCGGGCCATGGGTGTGTGAATAAAGTCCGCATGAATGGCCAGAATATCGCGTCTGGATTGCACACCATATATTTGCACATATTGAAAACCGTTGTACGCAAACTCAGGATGATAGGTAAAAGGCTTATCGCTGGCGGGAATATAGGTGTCCGTCTGAAATGAACCAGTCAAGGCAAATGGATTTATCGACGAGCGATCAATGGTTCCGTCTGAATAGAGCTGTTCGCCATAGCGCATCACCACTGGCACGCCGGCGCGCCCACGGGCCGTCAGCGTTACCCAGCCGGACATGTTCTGGGGGAATTTAACCACATAAATATGCCGCAGCGGCTCGGTAATTGCCAACGGCTTAAAACGACGCAGCACACGGCAGGAAGGCATAAGCTGCGCGGTCAGCCGGCCGGAAGGAATCGCACGAGCGGCTTGCGCGTGGTGTGAAAACCGGCCGTCGCCAATCGCCGGATTATTCCACCCCTTAGGCATCTGTGCGGCATCGTACACTTCGCCGGCGTAAACATTGTCAGCCAGCCATGGGCCAGCCGCAGCGCGCCAGTCAGGGCTGGTGCTGACCCAGCGCGTCTTGTGCGCCGATTTGAGTTGCACGTTCAAAAGGAACCGTGGCCAATGCCGCCAGGGCGCATGTTGCCAACCCCAGACATTTTTTTCAATAACGTTATACCAGCCATTTCCAAGTGCCACGGTAATCACATTGCGCCGCCCTTTATGCAGCAACCCGCTGACATCAAATGCCTGGTATGGGGACGCCTTGGAATAGTTATAATTGGTATCCTCTATTTCGCCCCGTCCCACTTTTTTTCCATTGATCCGCACGATCCAATATCCGAGACCGGCCATAAAAAGACTGGCTCGCCGCAGGTGCGCCGGCGCAATAAATACGTGTCGGAAAATGGGGCTGGGCCGGTTTTGCAGCCATTGCGGGTGAAGGGCGGATATGGGAATGGAGCCTGCCGCCGCAATACGTCCCCAAGGCCCGGCGCCCCAGGGCGCAGCGATTATTGCCGGGCTGGCCGCCAATGATCTGGTTGCCCAGCCTGCGGAGGTCTTTATTTTCACCGCCTGCCACCGGGTGTCAGTCACAATTCGCCGGTCATATCCGCCGGTGCCCAGGATATTGATAGCGGCCAGCACGCCCGTCGGATTCCCAGTCTTGCCGCCATTTTGCAGCAATACCGTCACCACGTTACGGCCCGGGTGCAGATATTTGCCAACAAATTTCACCACTGGCTTCCGCCAATGGGCGCCGAACGCCGCGATCACCGAATGCCCGTTGATGGATACCTTGCATTCATCATCCGCGGCTATCAGCAGATCGGCATGAAGAACAGGGTTGCCCACAGGCAACCTGAAGCGGCGCTGCAACAAATAAAGGCCGGGTGACGCCAGCAATGGATGAGGCATTTTGGGAAGAATCCAATTGGTGCCAAAAAGAGTTGGAAGTCCGTAGTACGCATTGACCGGCGCTTTATAAAACCCATTTGCGGATTTCGGTCGATAGGTAATCCATTGCCCGCGCCAGTCGCCTCTGCGCAGCGGTCCGGTTTGCCAACTGGCCGGCTTGCTCCAGCCTGATTTCCAGTCATTGGTTCCCCAGACGCGCAGGCGCCAATAATAAGTCGTAAAGGGCTGCAGGGCCGGTCCGCCGAAATGAGGTGGAAAATCCGGATTCAGCCTCGCTTTTCCTGAGTCCCAAAGCGGTTTGTGATTCATAAGAAGATTGGTACGGGAATCCGCTACCTGAATCTGATAAAAGCGTTGAGCCAGGAGTGCGTTCAGCCGCGGCGCAGTCCAGGTGAACAACGGGTGTTTATTCTGCACTCCCAGTGGATTTCTAACCAAATCGCATCGCAGTCGACGGGGCGCAGGGGCTGCCAACTTGCTGTCCGAAGTCATCCGCGAGGTACGCGTGGCATGAGGCGCAATTTGGGCCGGCAATTGCGATGCCGCGGTCCGGTCCATTGAAGCCAAAGAGGCCATGGAACCGGTCACCGCCGCGATAACCAGAAGTCCGCGGCATATCGAACGCCGCATCCGATTCACAGGAACAATATCAGCCATGAAAACCAATCGCTCCAAAATAACGCCGCCTGCCCGATACACCGCTGAACCGCACATACAGATTGTTGCCAGAAGGCGAGTGTGGATTTCAGAATATGGCATTTCTGCAAAGTCTACAACATGATCGCGGCTCACACGATGCCTGATATCCGCTGGTTCTCCGGATGGCGATCCCCTATTTGCCGCCGCGCAGCGGGAGGCGAATGTTATGTATCGCATCGATACCCGCATTGATCTGGCTATTTTGCAAATATTCAGAAACGCAGTGTGTTGTCTGGCGCAGGGCTGGCACGCAGGTGGTCGGCAACCATTGCGTGATAGGTTTGTGATACGCTTTGCAGATCGGTCAGCCCCAGTTCGGCTTGCACCTTAAGTACGGTGGTGGTATCCGGACCTTCAATTTCCACAAACGAACCGAAACAGGGAAGTTCATCAAGCTCCACACGGCAACCATTAAATTCCCAAGACTCGCGACGCTTTTCAAAGCCGCTGGTGCGAATGAAGCCCAGCGCAAAAAGAAATGCGGCCGTCAGATTCACCGGCCGCACGGCAAGGTCAATAGAGGGGCGGCGGTGTATGACGCCCGGCTGCGATGGCCCTTTCCAAGTAACCAGCGCCTCACCGGTGGCGGTTCCATCCCGTCGGAAGGTACGGATGCGCAGGCCGCTGTCGGCCGTGCGAAGGGAACCTTCCGGGCGGTCGAAAAACTCGTTTAATTCCTCCACTGTTTCCAGAAATCGTGCGCCAGCCTGTTTCAGCAATCGACGCACGGCAGCAAGATCCGCGGCGCGAAGTTTTATTTCTATTTCCCAGGGTGTGGCAACATCGGCACCCCTAACATTGGCGGCGGAAGCCTCATTCATTTCTATGGATCCCCCAAAATAGGTTTGCCTGATCCGGCCAAGGCGCCTTTACCGGAACAGCGCAAGGCTGACGGTCTGGCCGTGAATAAAATTGCGGCCCCCCACCGGGCCAAGTTCCCCGGCACAAAAGAAGCCTGCCACGGGAATCGGCCCCAGCACTTCATGCAGCGTTTGAATATCGTGTCCCGGCTGGTCAAACAGGCGCGTGCCGCGACCGTTGCAACTGAACATCAGCGCACCACTGGGGGGTGGGCCAAGCTGCATCTGCCCTTCCAGCAGAAGCCGCAAGTCTTCTTCGGCCGTGCGGGCATCCTGCAGGTGAAATTGAACAATCTGGCCACTTTGAACAATATCTCCTATAAGCAACCCGCTACTGGGCCGATGGACCCCCAAAATGTTGCGCACCAGAAAATCGCCCGGCCCGAAATTTCCTTTGCGTTGATCAATCACGCGCCCCACCTGCACACTGCGCTGTTCCACCAGGTCGCGGTCTTTCACCGGCAGATCCTGAATGATGCCGCGCAATACGGATATGGCGGGCTCATCATCCAGAAGTTCGATGACATTGTCATGGCCACGGCTTACCACCATGCTGCGGCCAATAGGCCGACACCCCTGAGATACCACGCAGTCCACTTCCACCGGACCAGATAGCGATACCCCAATAAGGCCCGAACTGAACACCGCGTCATTAATCATTAAACGGGCCTGACCAGGCTCGGAAATTCCGCTGGCCATGCCGCCAATAACCGGCGCACACGGAAAATCCCGCGTGCAGGCGTCCAGCAATTGAACGACCGGCGCGGTGAACGGGTCTCCGAACATGATAAAAAGCCGCAGGTCCGGTCCGGCTTCAAGGCGGGCGCGAAGTGTGCGGGATTCACCGAGCAATTCGGGCCATTCTTCATCAGCCAGGTGAAAATGATCGATCGTCACGCCGGGCAGCGACTGAGCGAACGCCGACACCGCTGAGCCGCGTTCAATTTCCGCATTGTTGCCCAGCACACTTTCCGCCGTCACACACAACATGGCGCGTGCCGCTGTCCGGGAACGGATGCCGCCGGCAATGTCCGTGAATATCGGAAGCAGCCGCGCGGAAATAAACAGCAGCAGCAGATCTATCGGTCGGCCGTTCATACCGGACAGGATTTGCCCGGAAATATCAAGGATAATTGAATCGCCGTCTTCACCATTACTAAGTGCGGATGCCATTTGCATAGGTTTAACTCCGGCAACCCATGCTGGCACATTCACCGCTCTGCACAGGCTTGCAAATTATTATATACCGGATTTGGCAATTGGCGAGACTTTTATCCAAAAAAGTGAATTTCCGTTTTGAGGTTTGTGGAGCCACGTCGGGAAACTGGTGCGGCAATTCACAATCGGGCTATCACTGGCCGCGTTTGATTTAATCAGGACGCTGACCGGATAAAAAGCGTCGAATGGCTTCCGGATAGGCCATACATTCTTCAACAAAAACCCGTGCCGCCAGGCTTTGCGGTGTATCACCGGGCAGCACGGGGCAAGTTCGCTGCAATAGAATCGGGCCATGGTCATATTCGTTGTCCGCAAGGTGCACCGTACAGCCGGTTTGTGTTTCACCCGCGGCGATTACTGCTTCATGCACCTTTAATCCGTGCATGCCGCGGCCACCGAACTTGGGCAAAAGAGCCGGATGAATATTCAGCACACGACCGGCGAAACTGGGTGGAATCCGCCAAAGACTAAGAAAACCAGCCATACAAATAATATCCGGGTGCCACCGGTACAAGGCGCTCGTCAGCCGGTCTGAAAACTCATCCGTATCGGGAAAAGCTTTACGTTCAACAACTTCAACCGGCAGGCCAAGGTCACGCGCCCGATCCAGACCGGCCACCGCTCTGCGCGAACTGATGACACCAACAATGGTTGCGCCCAATTCACCGGTATCGATTTGCCGGGCCAGATTCACCAGGGTGGTTCCCGAACCGGAAATCAATACCGCCATTGAAGCAGCCCCGCCCGGACGCCCGGCGGCAACGCGGCGCGCAGTCATGACATGTCCTTGCCGGATTCCGACGTTTGGGCCCCCGTGATTTCCCCAAGGCCACGCGCCCGGCGGGCCATGCCAAAAAGACCCGCCCCACCTACAACCAGAATGGCCAGCAGCACCGCGGTTTTCGGCCTAAGGGCATTGGGTCCGCCAACCAGGGCGGCCATGGTCGGACCGATGACCGTACCCACACCGATAACCGCTTCGTGAATTCCGGCATTTTGACCGGAGCCATGGCTCAGATGCATGGAATAATAGAGCGATCCACTGTAAAGCATAGCCCAGGTCAGGCCAAGAAATATTTGCGTGCACACCAGCATGGTCGCATTTGGCGACATAAGCACACCCGCGGTTCCAACCACCATTATGCAGAAGAAAATCAGCATCCAACTGACTTTGTAATGCCAACCGGTCCAGATGCTGGCACAAAGGAAGCCGATCAGCCGGGTCAGCGAGGCTACCGACCCCACCGCGGTGGCGATGGCGGGCGATACAATTCCGGCGTTTTGCGTTAGAACCGGCATAAACGGCCCGAGAGTATTGGCAGATACGAAAGAAAGTGCATTGGAAAGCCACGCCATCCAGAGCAGTGTTTTGGATTTCCCGCTGGCGCGAATGGCATTGCTACGGGCCTGTTCCGCGGGGTCGTCTTCCACATGCTGATTGCCGACCATTGATTGCGGTAAGGCCACCAGAAGAATAATCAGCAGCGCGACAATCTGCCCGACCGCGCTCAACACAAAGACCCCCTTCCAGGAAACCACGGCGGCAATCGCTCCGGTCAGGAAAGTACCCAGAAAGCACGTGCTCGACCACACCAGATTGTAACACGTGATGCGCGTGGCCAGCTTCATTTTTCCGGGGCTGCGCGTCAACACTGATTCAACCGAAGGCCACATGGGAGTGACTATCAGGTTCGTCATCACAACTTCCAAAAACAGCAATCCGACACTTTGGCGCACCACCGCCGCATATCCGATCAGAAAAGTTGGAACGGCCAGCAGCCCCGCCGTCAGAAAAACCCGCCGCTGCCCGAAGCGGTCCGCCAGACGACCGCCAATTATGGACGAAAATATATATACGAATCCGCCTAATGCGCACATCCATAACATCTGTACCAGAGGCGTGTTAAGATGATAGCGGGCGTAGTACCAGACCGTATTACCGGCCAGCGCCGCGCCAAAGGATGCGACGGCGTGGGCGGCAAACCACGGCACAAGCGTGCGCCGGTCGCGCAAAGATCCCGCCACCGATGTCACAGAGGAAAATGGTGCCCCGGTCATGGAAATATCCCCCGCTGCTGATAACTGCGGGATATATGTTCCAGCGCAACACAAAATGCGGCCGTGCACATGTCCGTTTCCAGTGAATGCGCTGTCAATCGCACACGACGGGCCGCCAGCGTGATGGTTTTACGAAGTTCCTCATCCACCCGCCGCTCATCCCAGTGCACGCCAATCTTGTTTTGCACCCATTCCAGATAACTGACCGTGACGCCCCCCGCGTTGCACAAAATTGCCGGCAACAGCGTGATATTCCGCCGGCGCAGGATGTCGGCGGCGGCCGCGGTGGTCGGGCCGTTGCCGCCTTCAGCCACAATGCGGCAATCCAACCATTCGGCAACCTGTTCATCCACCATGCGTTCAAGGGCGGCGGGAATAAACACATCCACCGGCTGGCGGTAAAATTCTTCGCGCGAAAGCTGCCGAACACCGGGAGCCACAAAGCCCGCAACCGAACCGTGCCGCGATACATGGTCGCGCAGTTCCGCCACCGGCAGGCCCGCATCCGCCCCCAGCGCGCCGGCATGATCCATGACTGCCCGGATGGTGGCCCCGGCACCGGCGAGTATAGAGGCGGCATAACCGGCCACATTTCCAAAGCCCAACAGGCTGACGGTCATCTGATTGGTTCTAATTTTGAATTCGGGCAATAATTCCCTTAATACATGACAAAGTCCCTGACCGGTCGCTTTTTCGCGACCTTCGCTGCCGCCGCAGGCTATGGATTTGCCGGTCACCACATGGCGCAGAGCCTGACCATTCTGCCCATGGGTATTCAAATAGGTATCCATCATCCAGTCCATGACCTGGGCATTCGTACCCACATCCGGCGCTGGAATATCGAGTTCCGGACCAATATTGCCGCCCAACGCCGCGGTAAAACGCCGGGTGACGCGCATCAGTTCGCCCGAGCTTATACTGCGGGGGTCGATGCGAACACCGCCTTTGGCACCACCAAACGGCAATCGCATCAGGGCGCATTTCATGGTCATCCAAAGAGCCAACGCCTTGACATCGTCCAGCGAAAGTTCCGGATGATAGCGAATGCCCCCTTTGTAAGGGCCTAAGATATTGTTGTGCTGGATGCGATATCCCTTGAAAATGCGATAGCGGCCGTCGTCCATACGCGCGGGAAAATGCACAATGATTTCATTCTTGGGCTGACTGAGGATCGCCTGCACATATTCCGGAACGCCGGAAATGGCACTGGCGGTATTCACATTTTTCACCGCCATTGCAAACAGGGAATTCGGATCCTGTGGCGCAAGCGGCTCGGCACCGGGCAATGGCGGGGACGAGGCTTCCTTTGGCATTATCAGATTCTCCGCCAGATGTCTCCGCGAATGATTTTCGCACCGGACCGTGTAAAACGGCGATGACTCTGGTCCGACGAAAGCGATGATACCAGATTTTTATCGGCGGATAAAACCGCGCATTTTTGCAACCGCCCAATGCCCCAAAATGCACAGGTAGACCGATTTGGGTATCCACAGTATTCTAAATGGTGGTCCGGCCGGCAGGGAATAGAAAAAGACGGGCTGGGCCATACGGTCTTGCCGTCAATGTTGCTCCAATATTTTGACCCAGCCGCCGTCGGGGCGTAGCATTTAGGCGAATTTAGTTGTGTGCCCATGGGGATCATGCCGATGGAAAAGGCATTATCGGCGGCGGCAGCCACCAATAAATTATAGGACCCCAATGCTTTCGGGAGCTGTTTCAGGATGCTGAATTATCATTTACCTTCTGATCCCATCCTGGTAACCGGTGGTGCCGGCTTTATTGGTTCTAATTTCGTTCGCGACTGGATCGCGACCGTGGGTTCCAAGGTCATTAATCTGGACAAGCTGACCTATGCCGGCAATCCGGACAACCTGACAGAATTGAAACAGGACCCGCGGCATATATTTGTGCAGGGAGACATAAACGACCGGGCGCTTATGTCCGAACTTTTCACCGTCCACAAACCATGGGCCGTGGCGCACTTTGCCGCGGAAAGCCACGTTGACAGGTCCATTCTGGGGCCGGAGGAGTTTGTTCGCACCAATGTCAACGGCACATTTTGTGTATTGGAAGCAGCCCGCGAATACTGGCGGAATCTGCCGGCCGATTCCCGCAATCATTTCCGATTCCTTCACGTTTCCACTGACGAAGTTTATGGATCGCTGTCACCCACCGATCCGGCATTCTGTGAAACCACCCCCTATGCCCCCAACAGCCCTTATTCGGCATCCAAAGCCGGGTCGGACCATCTGGTGCGGGCCTACCACCACACCTATGGCCTGCCGACGCTTACCACCAATTGCTCTAATAACTATGGCCCCTGTCAATTCCCCGAAAAGCTTATTCCGCTCATTATTCACAACGCCCTTCATGGCCGCGCGCTGCCGGTATATGGCGATGGCATGAATGTGCGCGACTGGCTTCATGTAAGCGATCACTGTGCTGCAATCCGCGCCGTGATGGGCGCCGGCCGGCCCGGCGAAACCTATTGCATCGGCGGGAAAAGTGAAATGAAGAATCTGGATGTGGTGGAAACCATTTGTTCCGTGCTGGATGAACTTCGTCCCGATTCGCCCCATCGCCCGCACAAAAAACTGATTAAATTCGTTACCGACCGACCCGGCCACGACCGCCGCTATGCCATTGATTGCCGAAAACTGGAAAAAGAACTGGGCTGGCAGCCGCGGTTGTCATTTGCGGCGGGCATTGCCCAAACCGTACGCTGGTATCTGGATCATACCGACTGGGTCGATCGCGTGGTTTCCGGCGAATACCGCCAGTGGGTTAACCGCAATTATGCGGAAAGGAGCTAACGCGTGCGACGTGGAATTATTCTGGCCGGCGGATCTGGCAGCCGACTTTCGCCGATTACGCTGGCGGTATCCAAGCAGATGCTGCCGATTTATGACAAGCCGATGATTTATTACCCGCTGACCACGTTGATGCTGGCGGGGATTCGGGAAATTCTGATCATATCCACACCGCGTGACCTGCCGCATTTTCGCGAGCTGCTTGGCGACGGATCGCAATTCGGCATCCATCTGGAATATGCCGTTCAGCCTTCACCGGACGGCCTGGCCCAGGCGTTTATTATTGGCAAGACGTTTGTGGGAAAGAACCCCAGTGCGCTGGTGCTTGGCGACAATATTTTCTTTGGCCACGACCTGGCCAGGCTGCTGCAGCAGGCCAACGCAAACACCGCCGGGGCCACAGTGTTTGCCTATCCTGTGGTGGACCCGGAACGCTACGGGGTGGTGGAATTTGACGCCGCCGGGCGCGCCAAATCGATTGAAGAAAAGCCGACCAGGCCAAAATCCCGCTTCGCGGTGACCGGGCTTTATTTTTACGACAACGACGTTCTGGAAATTGCGGCCCACCTGAAGCCCAGTCCGCGCGGCGAACTGGAAATAACCGATGTCAACCGGATTTATCTGGAACGTGGGAAGTTGAACGTGCTGGCGATGAGCCGCGGAATGGCCTGGCTGGACACCGGCACCCATCAGTCGCTGCTGGATGCTTCTATGTTTGTCCATACGATTGAAACCCGGCAGGGCCTTAAAATTGCCTGCCCGGAGGAAGTGGCCTGGAGGCAGAAATTCATCACCACCGAACAACTGGCCAATGCCGGGGCGGCAATGGCGAAAAATGATTACGGCCGATACCTTTTGGAACTGGCCCAAGGAAAACTGGGATAATTCATGAAATCAACCCCCATGGAAATACCGGAAGTTCTGCTGCTTGAACCACGCGTGTTTCGTGATCCACGCGGCTTTTTTCTGGAATCTTACAATCGCAAGACGTTTGCGGCGGTTGGAATTTCACACGAATTCGTGCAGTGCAACCATTCGTTTTCCACCTGCGGTGTATTGCGCGGTTTGCATTATCAGATTCAGCAGCCACAGGGCAAACTGCTGCGTGTGACGCAAGGCGAAATTTTTGATGTCGCGGTAGACATTCGCCGCAGTTCGCCAGCGTTTGGCAAATGGGTCGGCGCGGTCCTTTCCAGCCAGAACCTGCATATGTTATGGATTCCCCCCGGCTTCGCCCATGGCTTTCTGGTGCTTTCCGCCACCGCGGACGTTCAATACCAGGCCACCGATTATTACGCCCCGGCCCACGAACGAACCTTGCTGTGGAACGACCCGGCGGTGAACATTCAGTGGCCCGCACTAACAGCCGCCAATGCGCCGGCGCAACCCATTTTGTCAGACAAGGACCGCGTGGGAAAGCGGCTGCATGAAGCGGAAGTGTATCCGTAAGCTCAAGCTTTTAGCTGCAGGGGATCGCGCCGCATAACGAATTTTGTTGACCGCCGACTGCAAAACGCTGGGAAGGCCAATTGTCTTCGCGGGTGCGATTTGAAACATATTTTGGAAATCTTGGCAATCTTGCCCGCTTTCAGCGTGGTGTTTTTGATTCGTAGCAATCGGCATTTCCTTTACTTACGAGTGATGGAGTTGTTCGCATATTTTGGATTGCCAGGACGTGGAGGCGGTGGCAATGTGGCAATCTGCGTTCGGCGTGCGGGTGGGCAGAAATTAGGAGTTGGGGGTTTAAAAGGCTACCACAACGGCCAACGATCATCGACCAACGACCGAGGTTTTGAACCGCAAAGGACGCAAAGAGCGCGAAGGGCGACGACGGATAATTATCACGCGGAGGAATGATTAGACCGCGGCTTGCGCGGATGCCGCGGATATGACGACGGGGGCGATGGGTTTGATGATCGGTAATCAAACCCGGTCGGCCGGGGCATCCGGCGTGTCGGGATTGATTCGGTCGTCGGATTACGCTCCGGGGGTGGCGTGCGGTCATTGCACCGTTCTACGGCATCTGGGAAACGCTTGCGGGAGGTTGGGCTACCCAGCCATCCGCCCATTGGAGATTCCAGAGCTGCTTGACCTCCACATGTGCGACATGGCCGTCCCAGAAGGCCATATTGATACCGTTGCCATGGCGAGCCAGACACCACCGCTGCATGTCAGGGGAGAGCGCTCCGGAAAAGTTGCTTTGTCCGGTTACATAACTAAGAAACTATCTCAAAACGGTGTATCGATGCTGGCGGCGATACCACAATAATCCGCAGGCCAATTGAATGATGCCAAGGTAGTTGGATGACTTTTTCGCGTACCGTACCAGAATGCCCCGGCATT
>JAJZOA010000347.1 GCA_021852225.1 Planctomycetota bacterium | reverse complement strand
TGTATGGGGTGCGTATATTGATGAATGTATTCAAGTTAACCTAATGGCTGTTGTTAGCCCGCAAGACCTGCCGCTTGGTGCGTATTACCTTCTGCAGGATTTGCTGTACCGCGCGGTGGCGCTGACCAATTCCAGCGGGCAGGTTGTGGAGGCGTATGATACGGACGCGTATGGCAATACCTTGATCTTCACCGGCCCTGGCGCGGATGGCGTGTGGTTCACCGATGATGATGTGCAGTCGAATTATGGCGCTAATGAAATAACCTACTGCGGCTACCGTTTTGATTCTGAATCGCAGCTTTATTACGTCCGCAATCGGACATATAACCCCGTTCTTGGCCGTTGGATTCAGAGAGATCCGATTGGGTATGCGGGCGGAATTAATTTGTATGAGTACGTTGCTTCGTTGCCTCCGATCGAAAGGGACCCGGCAGGGATGGCTCCCAACTGCCAGGCCCTCGGGAAAATGATCGATTCGCCTACGAGCGATCTGGCAGCCGCCGGGACCTGTCCACCTTGGGGAAATCCCTATCCGGCCCTTGCGAAGATCACAATGAGCGTGCGATATAAGCTGTTTGGACGTCCGAAAGGATTGTGCGCCTTCGTTCATCCGACTGGGCTGGCGAGATGCGCGCACCATTTCAATTGGCACGCGGCGCTTGGATTTGGTTGCGCCGGGTTTCAATTATTGCTTTGGAAGCAGCATTACAGCCATCCGTGTGCGCTCGCGAAGTCCGAGATCGCATTGGCAAACAGAACAAAGCGATTCCTCGCTTTTTCGCTGCCCTGTCCGCGCCAAAAGAAATGTTGTGACAAACGGGTATTTCATGGCGCGCACCCGGCTGATATAACCTTGGTGGTGAGCACTCCCGGCTGCACACTTAAGGCTCACCTCACGGCAACGGTTACCTCCAGCGGCTATACCGGGAGTTGCAAGTGACGCGTGCGATTGCGATTATTATCTTGTGTCTAGCGCTCGGCGGATTGCTGGGGTGCTCGGATCACCGCGGCGGTTTGGCTGCGGGGCGCCGTCGGGTCCGCCCTGTTGGGCACGCTGCTTGTCCGGTATTGGGCGGCGGGCAATCTGACGCCGGGCGGGCTGATCTGCTCGCCGATGCGGTTGCCAAATGGTTCCCAGGGTTGGGCCCATCGGTGTCAGTGAATGCCGCCATCATATGCAGTTCCACCATCTCCGACCAAGGAGCCTTGTCGCCGCCTAGCCTGGGAGCGGAATGGGACATCGGCTCCTCCGGTGGCCGTTTCGTGATCAACCAAATCAATATGGGTTCGGGAGTGTGCGCGGTGGTTTATATCCGTAGCAGCAAGCAACGCGCCGCCCGCGTTGGGCCGCTGCTATTCACCTGGAGCCGGTCCCGCTGGCGTATCTGCTTACCTGGTTGGAACCAGGGCGACCGGCAGAAATTAAGACTTTTCGTCTATTTGTGCTTGGCTGGCAAACTCCCAAGCGACGTGAAGGAACTCAATGGCTTATTGCCGGGTCCGATGAAGATACTCCCGACGAAAATTAGGCTCCCTATCTGGGCGGGGCCGAAAGCTGCGCCGGGGAAGTGAGAAAATACCGGGCGGTTTTCCGCCGATTAGAGATAGCTGATTCCAGAGAGCGAAACGGGGCCGTAGCCTAATGCCACTAAGTTAAGTCAAATCTCCATATTTTTCAAAGAGTTGTGCTTTGAGTACGGCCCGGGGTTTGGTCATATAGGGGAACTGCTTTTTGGGGCGTTTGAGTACACGCGGTTCCAATCGACCGGGACGTAGAGGGTTGACTATTAAGGGCGGACAATGATGCAGATCACCATGGCGTATCCATGCGAGGGTAACAGCGAAGCTCAGACGATTGACGTTGACACCCTGCCGTCGCGCCGCCTGCAACATGATGATGCGGATAAGGTTGTATACCAGTAGAAATATCAGCCTTTCCTTACGCACACCATCCAGGGTCTTGCACTTGAGTACATCCATGCCCAGTGTGATTTTCAGGTGGCGAATGTTCGTTTCTATCATCCATCGTGAGAGCCGTAGGTTACTGTGGATAGGTTTATTCCGGTGTGCCTTTGTTGCGTGGTGATGACCATTGGCTTCCGGTTATACGATATCCAGCGTCCTGGGCGAAAAACACGGCCCCCGGCGGCTTCCTTTCGGGCGAGACGCCCGACCCCCACGGTGTTTTGGCGTGCGGCATGGATTTTGCCAAATTTAGCTGCTGATTCCGTGCCTTCTGACGGGCTAGTGGTGGCGGCTACTGGTGTGGCAGTTTATCCGCCTCCGCTGTGGTCGTTTACAACAACCGACGATCTATGAACGGAAAAATCGAACTCCGGCAATTTGCTCGTGGAAACATAATCTGTGAAATCTGTGAAATCTGTGGATAGGTTTATTCCGGTGCGCCTTTGTTTTGTGGTGATGATCATTGGCTTCCGGTTATGCGATACCCAGCATCCTGGGCGGTGAACGCGGCCCCTGGCTGTTTCTTTTCGGGCGAGACGCCCGATCCCCAAGGTATTTTTGGATACACGGGAGAGCCGCCTATTAAATCCGGCGTGCGCGCTGCGCGATGTTCTTTCAGACCAGCATGTTGTATCTTTTTCGTGCCTGCCGGGCGGCAGTGCCCACAGGCGTCGCCCGATAAGTTTGAGGCAGGTACGGCGATCAACATCGACGCAAAAATCCGCTTGACGGCTATTTCCAAGCTGCGTCACGTGATGGGGTATTCCCGGGATGATAGTGCGAGACGCTCAAGGCATGAAAAACGGCAGACCTCCATTTGAGCCGGGTGTTAAAAAGCAGGTGACTGTCGCCGGACTTATCTTGATTGCCAAAGGGAAAACATGACAAATTTGAACCAAAAAACAATCCTTCGCGATTTAGTAACCGCCTGAACCTTTGCGACTGGCGCGACTTGATGCAATCAAGGGCGCTTTTTTTCCGGAAAGAGAACAAATTTTTTAATGCTTAAGGCATATATAAATTTCGCCGAGTAGGCGTCACTCTTACCTTTATCAAAAATGAGCGTATTCTGGCCCTTGGCCAGATTGACCTGCACCGGTTTGGTCTTTTGCCACATACCAGCAGTCCACG
>JAJZOA010000116.1 GCA_021852225.1 Planctomycetota bacterium | reverse complement strand
TTGAGACACTGCAATGGCTGATGCGCTATACACTCGGTGAACCTTTCGCGGATTCGTCTATTTTGCCCACGTATTATCTGGCGAATTGCGCCCGGATGGTGGCACCGTGTGCCATCAGTGGCGACGGCGGCGACGAACTATTTGCCGGTTACGATCGTTATCGTGCCCTGGGTCTGATGGCCGAGACACCCCGTTTATCGCGCGTTTTGGCCAATGCGCAAATGCTCGTTAATAGAACGGAGCGAGCGCGAAGATTTCACGCCGCCACGCAATACCATCGCTGGCCCCAGCGTTACGCCGCCCTTACCAGACTTTTTTCACCCGCTAATATTCAGGCACTGCTGCCGGATTGTCCGGATATTGGTTTGCTGTTGAACTGGCCGACAGATCACGACCATGCTGATGATGTGGTTCGCGCGGCCATGCAGCTTGATCAGAGGCATTATTTGCCGGGGGATGTGCTGTGGAAGGTTGATAGCGCTTCGATGGCCAACGCCCTGGAAGTCCGCAGCCCATTACTGGATCACCAAGTTGTTGCGTATGCCGCAACGCTTCCGACAGCCGCGCTGCTGAATTTCCGCACCGGAAAATTGGAACTCAAACGAATGTTTTCTGATTTACTTCCGAACGCAATTTCCAGACGATCCAAACAGGGCTTTGGATTACCCATTGGTCAGTGGTTCCGTCAACAACTGAATGATCCACTGCGGGATCTGTTGCTTTCCCGTGAAAGCTTTTTTCAATCGCCGGGCGGTCGGCAATTTTTGGAACGAATGATTGCTGAACATCAAACGTTGCGGCGGGATCATACCCATCGGTTGTTCGCCTGTTTGATGCTGGAATTATGGCATCGGGAATGCCAAATAATCATTGGTCCATCCGTGACTTGAAAAGGCTGTAAAACCAACTAGAATATGAGTCCCGAAGCACCAGTAGCTCAGTTGGTAGAGCAGCTGACTCTTAATCAGCGGGTCCAAGGTTCGAATCCTTGCTGGTGCAGTAAAAATCATCAATAAAATCGATGCTTCGGCAGAGGTAACGGGGAAAAGCGGAACAATCTTTTTTGCGTGCGCTACGTCTGATCTACGGCGTCGGGGTAAAATGAATTTCAACGGGTCTGCGGATGCGCACAACTCGGGTGCTGGGCGGATTACCGCGGGGCATCAGTTGGGATCAAACCGTGGACGAGCCAGGGGCGGCGGAGACTGATCCGGTGATCTCTGATACGCGGTAGCCGCCCAAGCCTGCGGGCGGATGCAATGGCGTCGGCTTTGGTTGGATAAGCGGTGCGCACTGTGCCACAATCCCCTGCTTCTCCAACATTTAAGCGGGTTTCGTTAAGCCCTTCAGGCTGGGCCGCCGAATCTGTTGCACTACGCACCAGCGCGTAGGACTGCCAAAATCAGGAAAGTGCCGCGTGGCTAACGGGTGATCCGTGGAGAATTTGATTTAAGACGTCCGCGGATGAGTAGGAGGTTTTCCCCGGTTGAATATATCGGCTGATATTCACGACGTCATCTCCTGCGGTGACGATGGCAGTTTCAGATACACCCAGCGCATCAACCTGCGCCAGTCCGATGGTTGCAAAAAGTGCATTGCAGAGACATTTTCTGCCAATTGTGTCCTCCTCACGACCACCTTTGGCCACATAGTCGGCAACGGGTTCAGCCGCACAGCGATATCCGGGGGTTCCATCGGGGCGTTTATAAACCTTACGCAGGTAGCCAAGATCACATTTTCGTTCGCGCTGTAAATATTTGTCCGGATCGGACATGGTTTCCGGCAGTGCCACGACTTTAAACGGAAAGCCGGTGGGGGAGGCTTGTGGATCAGTAAATACAGTTGCTTGTCCTGATGCGGCAATCGCAAGGACCCGCTGCTTTAAGTCGGCGCGAATTCCGGATTCCTGACAAAACGCGAATGCGGTGCCAACCTGGATCCCGGCTGCGCCCTGACTTAATGCCCAATCAAGTTGTGCATGGGTGCCAAAGCCACCCGCCAGATAAAAGGGCAGCCCAATCTCGGCAATTTTTTTCAAATCGGCGTCATCACGCGGCCCGTAGACCGGTTCGCCGGTGGCTGTAAGTTGCAGCGGGCCGCGCGGCGGCGCGTTGTGTCCGCCGGCGACGGATGTTTCGACAACAAACCCGTCAACGCGGCCATTGGACTTTCGCGCCAGTGTCATCGCGAGCGTGGCGGAGGACACAATTGCAAAAAACATTGGGCGTTTTAACTTTGGAGCGGAGGTGTGGTCTGAATTGCCGTCGCGCGCGATAAACTCGGTGGGATTGAAATGACTGTCGAAATTTTCGCCAGAATCCGCCCCTTCCACATCCATTTTCAAAGCAACCGGCTCCCCGCGGGCCAGAGCATCAAGTACACCGGGAATAAAGCGCGGAATGCCGGCCCCCATAAGTACGTAGTCCACGTCCGCGAGCATTGCGCCAAAGAGTGTGGCGAGCGTCGGCGGCTGCACTTTTTCCAGCAGATTTATTCCGACCAGGCCGGGATGTCCTTCGTTGGCGAGAAACACTTCGGAAAATGCCGCCAAGACAGTCAATTCTTCCAACGCTCGGCTGAATTCAATATTCGGCATGGGGGTGGACTTAAAAGGCGTTGCGGTGTTTATGCCGCCGAGAACAAAATAGCGGTTCCACACGCGCTGTGCAATATTGTGATATGGAAAGGCGTCAAAGGCCCGGCGGAAGTGCCCGCCCGGGTCGCCGGTCTGTAAGTGCCGCGCCAGAACGGCAGCGATTCCGGTGCCGGAAATAACTCCAAGCTGACCTTGTCGGGCTACCGATCTTGCAAGAACCCAGTTTGATACTCCAACACCCATCCCGCCTTGAATAATTTTGAATGATGATTCGATCAAGAGGCAGCTCCATTGGTAAGACCTATTTCCGCATCGTCGAGATAACATGCCGGGTCAAAGCCCAGCCAGTCGCCGGTGGCCGCTTCCGCGCGGGTGCGGAGATTTCCATTGCAAACAGACAGAAAGCGGCACGATTGGCAGCGGGCCGGTAGATGCGCCTTGCGATTGCGCAAAATGGCCAATCGCGGATCGGTAGCATCGGTCCATATTTTGCTGAAAGGCTGTTCACGCACGTTGCCGCAGTTGTAATGCCAAGATCGGA
>JAJZOA010000117.1 GCA_021852225.1 Planctomycetota bacterium | reverse complement strand
GGATCCCGAAGACCTCGCGCCAGGGTCGCCCTCATCACCATTGCAGATCACATATTTTTGTGCTCCGCCGGCTTTGGCCACGGTGCTCCATTTTAGCCCCGTTGGAAATCCGGCGCCACCGCGGCCGCGCAATCCGCTGGCGGTGATCTGGCTGATCACGTCAATAGGGCTCATTTCCGTCAGGACTTTCAAAAGAGCTTCATACGCTCCGTGCGCAACGCAGTCCGCGAGGTCTTCGGGATCCATCCGGCCGGAATTTGATCGGACAATCAATTTCTGCTTCCTGAAAAAGCTCTGCTCCAGATCGCATACCAGGTGTTTTAATTCCGGATTTCCGGTGGGGCTGTCCAATCCCTGTACAATGGCCTGGGCATGTTCTGGTGTCACGTTCTGATACATCGGATGTCCGTCATTCACCTTGACCATCGGCCCGTTGCCACAAAGCCCCATGCAGCCCACGCCCATCACGCGGACTTCCTTTTGCAGACCACGAGCCTTGACCGTCTCGTTTATGCGCGCAACAATCTGATCGCTGCGCGAGCTTATGCAGCCGGATTCCATGCAAACGCCGATACAGTGCTTGTATCCGGCGTTAAGAATCCGCTTTTTCTCGGCCATGTTCGCCAATTCTTCGGGTTTCATGATTCAACCTTTCCAGCCATCACGTTATCCAATCGGTCCAGCAGCATTGTCGCCTCACTCTTCCCCTGCACCTGTCCATCCACCACCGCGGCGGGTGCAAGGCCGCAAGCGCCTATGCAGCGCGCCACCAGCAGAGACATTTCCCCGTCCGCCGTCGTCTGACCATCGTGAATGCCCAGTTTCTTTTCCACTTGTTCCAGCAACTGTTTGCTTCCCTTGATGTAACACGCTGTGCCCAGACAGACCACGCAGGTGTGTCGGCCCTGCGGCTTAAGTGTGAAATGGTGGTAAAAAGTCGCAACGCCATAAATTTTTGATAACGGCACGCGTAAGCTTGTGGCCACCCATCGCAATGCCGGTTCATCCAGATACCCCATGGCCTGCTGGACGCTGTGCAGGGTCTCTATCAGACCGCTGGGTTCAAACCCAGTGCGGCGCATGGTCGCTTCCACAATTCTCCAGCGTTTGTCTTCGGTGGGAGCCGAAGGTAATGTGTGTGTCATCGTCATATGATTACTCCTGCATAATTATTTGTTCAGCAAATCCGCGGCAATTGCTCGCCGTACGGCTTTTGCAGCACGCGTCGGCCGCCGATGGTCGTCCACATTTCACATATCCCATCCGTCTGTTCACCAATATGCCCGATGACACAGGACTCCAGACCCGTCGGATAACGCCGCAATGTTTCCAGAACTGTTTCTGATTTTTCCGCCGACACGACAATCACCACTTTTCCCTCATTGGCGACTTCCAAAGGGTCAAGTCCCAGCATGGCGGCGGCGTGACGCGCCTCGGGCTGTACGGGTATCCGTGCTTCGTCCAGAACCACATGCCGCCCGCTTTGCCGTGCTAAATCCGCAGCCACACCAGCCAGACCACCGCGCGTAGGATCTCGCATAAACTTCACTTCCGGCGTATGCCGCAGCACATCGGATATCATGACATTCAGAGGCGCTGCATCGCTGCGTAAAATGCTTTTTACTTCCGGCATGTCGCGGGTAAGCATCACCGCCAGGCCATGTTCTCCGATGGTCCCGCTCAAAATAATCAGGTCTCCCGGTTCCACCCGAGATGGATGCAGTTGCCGGCCCGCCGGCACTCGACCCATGCCCGCTGTGATCAAGTAGATGCCATCCGCCTGTCCGCGACCGACCACCTTGGTGTCGCCGGTAATCACGCAAACGCCCGCCTCTTCGGCCGTGGACTGCACGGAATCCAGCACATTCTCCAGCGTTTTGGTCTCCAGGCCTTCTTCTAAAATCATGGCCAGAGCTAGTCCCAACGGCTCGGCACCGCTCACCGCCAGATCATTGATCGTTCCTGAAACGGCCAGGCGACCAATATTGCCGCCCGGAAAAAACAGCGGCTGAACCACATAGCTGTCAATTGTTAAAGCCAAACGACCAGTTCCCCGTCCGACAATTCCTGCATCCAGCAAATTGCCTAAGACGGTGTTGTTCAATCTGGGTAAAACCATATTTTGAATCAAACTGTCGGTGAGCTGCCCGCCACCGCCATGGGCCAGCGCCACGCGTGTTAAATTACCGGTTGTGCCCACTGTTTCAACCAATTTAGGTCCGGTCGGTGCTGTCATGATAATAGCTCCTGCGGTTTGGACTTTGCGGCGAATGCTCCTCCACCACAACCGTATTTGAACCATGCGGCACAGGTTCCCTCGGAACTGACCATGCAAGGGCCGATCGGATTAATGGGCGTACAGACTTTTCCGAATAGCTTGCAGTTTCCAGGTTCGGCCAGGCCGCTGATCACCTGACCACATAGACAACCGCGCGGTTCGCTTTCTTGGGGTTGCACAAGAGAGAATCGCACGCGGGCGTCAAATCGCGAAAATTCAGTCCGTATTGCCAGACCACTTTCATCCATTGCCCCCAGACCACGCCAGCGGGCACTGCAGGGTTCGAAAATAGTCGCCAGCAATTTCTGTGCGGCGATATTTCCGTCAGCCCGCACCACTTCCGGGTATTGATTGATCAGGGCGCTGCGTCCCGCCAGTGCCAGTTCCGTCAGGTCCGCCAGTGCCGAAAGCATCTGCTGCGGTTCGAATCCGCCGATCACACAGGATTTGGCATATTCCGCCACAATGGGCTCATAGGCCCGCGAGCCTATAATGACCGAGACGTGACCGGGCGCCATGAAGCCATCCACACCCAGCCCCGTGGTGGGGGCCGCGTTCAAAAGTGCCCGCATGGCGGGGATAATCCGCTTGTGGCTGGCCAGCACCGAAAAATTGTCAACACCCCGGCGATGCGCTTCCAATATGGCCGCCGCTGTGGCGGGAGCTGTGGTTTCAAAACCGACGGCCGCAAAAATGATTTCCCTGTCCGGTTCCTTTTGCGCAATGGCAAGTGCGTCGAGTGAACTGTAAATCACCCGGACATCCGCCCCGGCCATGCGCGCTGTTTCCAGAGTGCCTCGTCGGCCCGGAACTCTCAACATATCCCCATACGTACAAATAATGACGTTGGCAAGCCCTGC
>JAJZOA010000281.1 GCA_021852225.1 Planctomycetota bacterium | reverse complement strand
AGGTGTTATGATTGGGCATTGGATGGGTGGCTGAATCGCGGTGACATAAAATTCACGAATAGATGTACGAAGGAATTTCGCTATGAATGGTGAACGGGTGCTGCTGCGGCTGTTTCTTTCCAGTGCGGAAACATACCATCTGGCACCGGTGTATGAACGATTGATTCTGGAGGCGGCCCGTCGCAAACTTTCTGGAGCGACCGTGTTGCGCGGCCTTTTTGGTTTTGGCGCCAGAGGAATGCTTCGCCCTTCAGATTTTCGGATGCTCAGCGCTGCGCCGGTGATTGTGGAATTTGTAGATACCGGCAACCGGATCGCAGACTTCCTGCAGACAATTGTAGCTCTTGAGATGCGCCACGGGCTGGCCACATTGGAGCGGGCGGCGGTGGTGATGTACCGGAAAAACGGTGGCGATCCGCACAGGTCGGAACTTTCGGGCCAAATCGTGGCCCTTAGCACAATTCCTCAAATCAAGGAGACGGAAAACATGCGTATAAATGAAACGGGGGTGCTTTTGCGGATATTCATCGGTGAGTCCGACACCTGGAAGGGCCAGCCGTTGTTTGAAGCAATTATTCACAAAGCGCGTGAAGCGGGTCTGGCGGGTGGCACGGTATTGCGCGGGTCAATGGGTTTTGGTGCCAACAGCGTACTGCACACCAACAAAGTTCTGGTACTTTCCACAGACCTGCCGATCGTCATTGAAATCGTCGATTCACGCGAAAAAATTGAAACTTTGCTGCCCGCACTGGATGACATGGTTCAGGAAGGGATGATAACCATGGAAGAAGTGCGGATTCTGGCTTACCGGCATAACCGGGCGGATGCCGCGCCGTCCGGTCCGGATTTCTGATCGCTGCAACAATGTGTGGCCCGGGGCGCGGCCGGCAAGGCGGCAAGCAGATTGGCCCGCCGCGATACTCTCGTCGCGCCACGCTGTCTTGAAATGGCACAGCCGTTGACAGCTTTTGACCGTAAAAAGTTCCCAGGCGCGACACGCATGCGGAACAGAATGAACTTTAAGATTTTACAAAATCGATGGCATTAAATTTCTTCCCCAGCACGCTGGCACTGTCGGCTTTTAGCCATTCGGAAAGTATACCGGCGTATACAGTGCGGAAATCCGTGGAAAATTTCAGGTCGCCCATTTGCAGATCCGCCGGGGCAAGTGAAGGCTGCCGGCCGATTAAACCGCCGTGAATGCCGCCACCCAGCAAAAACATGGGTGCCGCGGTTCCGTGATCCGTTCCCTGACTCGCGTTTTCCGCCACGCGCCGACCGAACTCCGAAAAGGTCATCACCAGTGTCCGGTCTTCCAGGTTCTGTGCCTTAAGATCGGCCATAAAAGCAGCCAGACCAGCGGATAAATCCGCCATCAGATTGTCATGGCGCTTCTGCTGCTGGGCGTGGGTGTCAAACCCGCCGATGGAAACGTAATAAACCCGTGTGGGGAGTTCCGCGGCGATCATTTTCGCGACCAGCGAAAGCGACTTTCCCAGTTCAGACGGCGGATAACTGGCATGATTCTGGGCTCGCCCGACGGCATTTCGCACTTCTACACCGGATACTTCCGCATCCAGGGCCGTACGTTCCAGAAAATCAAGCTCCGGATTTCCGCCGGAAATTCCCGTGGCTGCGGCATGATTGATGCCATTTACCGTTTCATACGCTGCATGCAGGTGGCGATGATAGGCGTCTTTGCCGCGGCCCGGAAGCCATTGGAACAGTTCCGGCGTCTGGAACGAAATCGGCTGAAATTTATCACCCTTTAGCGTCAATGGTGAAAGCGGACCGATGCTGATTCCCGCGTCAGGCTTTACTGGATCCGCTCCACAACATTGCGCATCAAAATAACGCCCGAGCCATCCGCTGTTGCCATTGATGGCGGGTTGACCGGTTTGCCAGATGGCCATCGATCTAAAATGTGAACGATTCGGATTCGGGTACCCCACACCCAGCACCACGCCCATGCGTCCGTCATCATAGAGCGACTTCAGGCCTTTCATCGCCGGGTGCAATGCCAGTGTTTTATCCAGCGGCAGCAGGTTTTGTGTAATAGCCAGCCGGGGGCGGGCGCGGCGGTAATCATCATTGTCCACAGGAATAACCGTGGAAAGTCCGTCGTTTCCGCCGCCCATCTGTATCACCACCAGAACGCGAGAATCACCGCGGCCTGCAGCGGCCTGGGTCAACGGCAGATCGTGCGGATTGTTCATGGCAAAAGCGGTTCGCTGGACGAACAGCGGAAGCGTGGCCGCCGCGGATAACACGGTCAGCCCGCGCGACAAAAATATGCGGCGTGTGTGAAGAGAATCCATAAAGAGGCTCCTTTCCGTTTCGGATCAGTGCGGCGTAACGCCGATCAACAGAGTTGATATTCCGGCATGGCCATTACAAGTTCCAGCAGGTTCAGCAGTTTCCAATGGGCTGTGCCCATATTCAGCGCTTCATCGTGCGCCGTGTTTGAGTTGGAAATACAACGCAGCAGAGCTTCGCGCTTCTTTGGTTCAATTTGATCCTGAATCAGCAAATCAACAAAAAAATCAACCGCCGCCGCGGTCGTGGAAATGTTCCGTTCCGCCAGCAACCGCTCCGGAGAAAAGCCAGTTTCAAATGGGGAGAATTGCGTCCTGGCCATCATCGCCGAAGGGTGGTTCCCTGGTGGTCTGCCTGCAACAATATACAAAGGTACCGCATAACGCGCATAAAGTGTGCTGGTGTTGATCCAGCCACGGCCGTGCGGCCAGCCGCCAACATTTGGCGCTTCAAATAACTGCTGGCCCATGCTGGTCATGCCGGCCAGTACGCTGGGGGAATTTGCCACTGGAGTTTGCAGCGCCCGCAATGCGCCGGTCACCAGTTCAATTGGAGATTTAATCTTTCGTCGCACGACCTGGTCGGAATAAAACCATCGGCTGGAAAAAAGCGTTTTAAGTACCGCGTCCACATGCCAGTTGGCCTGGCGCAGCGTTTGCGCAAGCGCCTGAACCAATTGCGGCGGGGGATTATCTGAACCAAAAAACGTGGCGAGCTTCGTCGCAAAATGAGTTGCCGTTGCCGGCTTACTGAAAATAATATTCACAATGTCGCGACCGTCGAAATCGCCCGTTTCTCCAAGAAATGTCTTGCGGCCGAAATCATGCTGTTTGGCACGGAAAACAAAGGTATCGCCCAAAAATGTCCAGCCGGTCCAGGCCCGTGCCGATTCGCGCACATCTTCTTCGGTGTAATTGCCGATGCCCATGGTAAAAAGTTCCATAAGTTCGCGGGCGTAGTTTTCGTTGGGATGGCCCTTGCGGTTCTGGTTGTTGTTCAGGTAGCGCAGCATCGCCGGATCGCGGCTGACGGCCACCGTCAATTCCTTGGCGCTGCCCGTAGCAAACTGGCGGAACAACTGATTCTGCAGATACATGTGGTATGAACTGTTCACCATGGAAAAAGCGCTGACGAATAATCCGTGCCAGAAAAGGGTCATTTTTTCTTCCAGCGGACGAGGGGTTTGTACCATGCGGTTGATCCACCAGCATCGCATTTCCTGCATTTTGGCGAAATTGGCCGCATTATAGAGCTGAAAATATTCCCGCTTTTCGGGGCGCGAAAGCGACTGAATAAACCGCCGGTGTTCCCGCAATGATTGGAATTGCGGATGCGAAAGCGAACTGAACTCAAGCGCGGGAAGCGTATCAGGCATCGCCCGATAATTGATCAGATGATTCACCGACGCCTGGGGGCCCATTTGAACCAGCCGGTCAATTTCGGCGGCACTGCCGCCAAATCCGGCCCGATTCATAAGGTGGCTGGCCATGCGCCAGTTCCATTGAAAGGTCGGGTCCGACCAGATCGGTTCCAGCAACTCGGCGGCGTTCTGAATCATGATTGCAGCTCCAGATTCTCACCCCGGCGGGGGTGGTTACAAGCCTCTGAGGGGTTATACGAACTGCTGGCCGACTGGTTGCAATCGCAATCGCCTGATTTATATAATTAAATCGGTCCAGCAGTTAATTTGGCAGTATGAATACCAAAGGTTTGACGGCACCAAACGCACAATCTCCGAATATCGGCATGGGGCGCTGAAACTTGTCCCCAACCTGACCGTTTAGAATTTTATGAAGAAAAAGCCTCCCACCATTCGCCTGAAATTCGTTGCTATTATGGCAATCGGCCTGTTGACGCGCGTGGCCATGGCTCATGCCGATTTTCCAATCGGAACAAGTCCCAGAATAGAGGCGGTAAAACTTGCTCCGCCGCCGACTTGGCGCATTGGCCAGAAGGCACCGGCGTTGCACGTGGTGAATCTGCGCGGGCAGCCCGTTCCTTTGGCGGCGTTCGCGGGCAAGCCGTTGCTTCTGGAATTCGGGTCTCTTACGGAGCCGGCGTTCCGGCTAAGCGCCGGAAGTGTGAACTGGCTGGCGAAAAAATGGCGAGGTAAAATATCCGTGCTTATTGTGTATCAAGCAGAAGCCCATCCGGCGGGCACTTCCGATGCGCTGGTTCTTAACCAGCGGGCCGGATTCTCCATTCCGGCCGCCACCAGCGCCGCCGACCGGCGGAAAGCCGCCGCGGAAGCCGCAACACGACTGCATTTCCCGGCAAGCGACTTATCGATTGATTCAATCACCAATGCCACATCCATCGCGTATGGAAGCCTTCCCAATATGACATTTCTGGTGGATGGAAAAGGAAAACTGGTTTGCGCATGGCCTTGGATGGCACCATCGCAAGTGAATGGCGCAGTCGGCGATCTGCTGGCCCATCGTCCGATTGCCTCGCGACTGATGGGCCCCGGCTTTAGCCGCCAGTCCGGTCCACCATTGGAATTTGATGCCGGTTTTCTGCCTCCCGGTAGCCTGCAGGGACTGGCTGCGGCATTTGATGATGCCGGTGTCAGCCGGCCGACGCTGCGTCGATTGTTGCCGGTATTACAGCGATTTACCAGTTCACTCATCCAAACTCGCGAAGCCATTGTGCAATTGCGCCGGCGCGGCCAATACAGCCAGTCATTTCGACAATCCTTGCGGGAAATTCTTGCCAAAGCTCGTCAACGCGCGGCGGACTTCAAAAAAGCGCTTCATCGAACTGTGTCTGCGGAGCAATACCGACAGATTTATGCCGACTTGGACCGCGGCAAGTTGCGGCGGCTTTTTGATTACGCAAAATAAAATACTGTTCTGATCTGCTTGTCGGGCATTTATACACGCCTTGTGCCTTGTGACTTCCCTTCGAGCCATCGCGATAGGGGGCTAGTCGCATTTATTCGTATTCATGAAAACAATTTAGTGTTTGCCATTGCGTGATTCCCTAACGAAGGTATATAATGCCGAATTCGGTTGGAATCCGTAGCTTTGGTTGCGCGGTTCCACCGGGGCCAGTATCCAGAGGCGCGGGCTTATAACGCGGTTGCCTGGTCTGGCGGGACCGGTGTTTCGAGGAGTTGTTTCACCATGCCACATGTGATTACCGAACCATGCATCGGTACAAAAGATACGGCTTGTGTGGCCGTGTGCCCCGTGGATTGCATTCACCCCCGCAAGGATGAAGGGGAATTTACTCCAGCGGCGCAACTTTTTATTGATCCTGACACCTGCATTGATTGCGGATTATGCGTGGACGAATGTCCGGTGAAGGCCATTTTTCCGGAAGATGATGTTCCCGATGAATGGAAAAAGTATATTGCGGTGAACGCCGAGCATTATAAAAAATAGTACCGGAATCATTCTTTTCACGGCTGCTTTGCGCAGGTGAAGCGTCGGAAGAACCGGTATACTATCTATAAATAAGCGTTTTTGTGTGTCCCCAGGCATGTGCTTCGCTTCGCGCGGAACACCCATCTCCGACGGTTCAACATGGCGTTCATGTTGAATGACATAGTCGGGTGCGTGCCCGGGCCAGAATAGGAATTATTAAATGCCCCCAAGAACCAAACCGCGTTTTCAGTCTTTTGCCCGCCCTAAGATTCGCATTGCGAAAACCAGTTCCACTGGTAAGGTCTATGTGGATTACAAGGACATTGAAACTCTCAAGAAAATGCTTTCCATTAACGGAAAAATTCAGGGTCGTACCCGCACGGGGGCGGCTGCGTTTGAGCAGCGCATGATTACGGATGCAATAAAGCGCGCCCGCTTCATGGCAATGCTTCCGTTTGCTGGCAGTTCTCAGCCGGGCTGATTATATCCGCAAACTTGCGGTCCAACCCAGCAACCTGTTAATTGATGCGGGCCGCCGTTTTGGCATCGGCTTATGCAAGATTGACGGTCGCTCTGCGATTCATTTGGCATGGCGACGGAAGAGCCTTCTGGGTGCCGGTGTTTCCTCCCGATTGCTACTTTTGTGCAGACCGATTCTTTGCCTTGACTGCCGAATGCCCGCCCGTGGCGCGTTGATAAGAATAATTCGGGGCGTTTGGCTGGGATTTTTCGCAAGTTTAGGTTAACATAAAGGAATATTCTAAAACAAGGATATTCTCTTATGCTTGATTCGCGAAACTCTGGACTGGTTTGTCGTGTGGCGGAGCGCTTCCGTGCCATGGGCGATGAGAATCGCATTCGCATCCTTTCCCTTCTGGTGCAGGCTCCGGCCAATGTCACGGCGTTAACACGCGATCTGAAAATGAATCAGGCTTCTGTTTCCAAGCATTTGGGAATTCTGCGTCAGGCTGGCTTGGTGGATTTCGAGAGGCTTGGTTCGCAGTCTATTTATCGCATTGTAGACCCTTCCGTTCAAAATCTCTGCAAGCTGGTGTGTGATGGCGTTTTGCAGCATGCCCGGCAGCAGCACGAGGCTCTGCACGGCCCAACTTCCGGCGAAGTAAAGTCGGCCTGATCTTTATTCCCGCCCAACTGGCCGGATTCACCGGGTCGGCACAAATTGCTGGTGGAAAATCGCCATACCATCGAAAATAATGTAACCATGTCTTGGTCACCGGCGTAAGGGCTGTCGGTTGCGTTCTTTGCATTTTGACAGGAGTTACCTCATGGTGTTCACAAATCCACCCGCACCGCAGTGGCGGAATTCCCTAAAACGGCGGCTTGTGAAATCCGCTGTTGCCGGAATTCTTGCTGTCTCCGCCGCATCGGCAATCGCCAGCGGCCGATTGTCCGCCCAGCCACTGAACCCCGCCCTGATTCCCGCTGGCACACATTGGATTATTTATATTAATTCGGATGCACTGGTGAAAACTGGCATGGCCGATAAGCTGGCGGCCATGGCCGCTGACATGCAAAAATTTGCACCGCGCGCCGACGCTCACATGAAGCGACAGCAGGGAAAAATCAAAAAATTATGGGCTGCTATTTGCAAGGATTCGCACGACATACTGGTTTATGGGACGGCCGTTGGCCACAAGCAGTTCGTCATGCAATTACATGTCAATCCTTCAACCTTTCACGCCGCCGTGGACCTTCAGGCAAAAGCTACCGGAAAGACCGTAGTCTACCACGGAATTACCATGCGACGGATGCAGCCGGATGGCCCAGGTCATGCGTTTTATTTGGCACAACCTGCATCCGGTGATGTGCTGATCACACATAACGTCACCATGATGAAAGCCGCGCTGAAATTTCAGGCTGGCGGCCATGCTTCGCTGGCGGCCGATTCGCCGCTGATTGTAAATATGAACCCAGGTACCATTTTTTACGCGGCGGCGACGGGCTTTGATAAATTGCCCGAACATGCCCATGTTCCGCCATTCGTGCGCGGTCTGCATACGATCAGTCTGGCCGCGTCGGCAACCAATGCCCGGACGGCGCACCTGCATGTGACTGTGGCCGGAGCTACCAAAGCTGCTGCGGAAAATATGTATAAAATGGTGGAAGGTGGCTTGGCGATGGCGGAAATGATGGGCCAATCGCAGTCTGCTTCGCCAGAGGCCAAACTGCACGCAATGATGCTTTCCACTTTGAACCTTAAGCGCAAAGGTCGTGATATAAACGCCGACTGGGCCCTTCCGATGGATATGCTGGAGCAATCCATTCAGGACCGTATGAAGGCCATGCGGGACAGCCGCTGGCAGCACTGGAAGCACCACCAGGGTAACGGACCTGGCCCGGCACCGGGCCAATAATTCGGTTCATTCGGTATGCGGACAGGAATTTACGCATGGCAGAATCAGAAAACCGGCCGGATGATGCCACCGATGAAGTGATGGCGCTGGCTGCCCAGGCGGGCAGCCACGACGCTTTCGCCGAACTGATGCGCCGTTACCAGTCTCCTTTGCATGGTTTTTTGCGGTCGCGGCTTGGCCTGGCTGGCCACAGCGAAGATTTAGTTCAAGAGGTGTTCCTTCGGGCCTATCAGCATCTGCCGCATTACGATTCCCGCCATCGATTTCGCGCATGGCTTTTTACTATCGCCTACCGAATGGGAATTTCCGCATTGCGACGTCGGCGGCTGGAAAGCCGCCATGCCAGGCAGAGCGCCAATGCGCCGGCAATAACATTGGATGATTCGCCCTCACAAAAAGCGATCGTGACTGAATCCGCAGAGAATCTATGGATGCTGGCCCGCCGTGTTTTACCTGATCGTCAGGTGACGCTGCTTTGGCTGTGCTATGTGGAGGAACTCGATGGACGTGAGCTTGCCCGTGTGATGGGAATGACCGGAATTGGGGTGAAGGTCGCGCTGCATCGCGCACGGAAGGTTTTGCGGAATTCCCTGCCGCCATCCGGCCTTGGCGCGCAATCATCTCCCATATCGCCAAAGTCAACCGTGGCTTTGGCTTCCCCTTCGCCGCCATTGGTCACGCGCAGGCCGCTAGCGGGGCAGCGCAAGCCGCCTGAAGGCCGATCCGGCCCAATCCGTTCCGTCGCGGTGGATCATCGCCTTGCCGCTGAAATCAGGGCTGTTGGAGAACACTTATGAAGTCAGTTCAATCTGAAGATATTTTGGCTCAGGCTCTTCGCGCCGATGCGCAGCGCATGACACCTGATTTTTCCCGGAAACTCCATGAGGATACGCTTACCTCACTGAATGCTGGAATCGCGCCCTCGCCGCGTTTGGTTGGCAGCATCCGTCGATCAGGTTCTGCTTTTTTCGTGCCGGCTGGTTTTGCCATCGCGGCAATGTTTGTTGGTGTCTTGCTGGTCTGGTGGACAAAGCCCGTTGAAAAATTGCCAAACAATGCCTCCGATTCCGTGGCCGTCACTGAAGCCGAGCCTGTTCATTCTAAATTGATGTCCGACGATTACGCGCCTGCCCGCTTCATGAATTCGCCCGGTGAACTGATGACCCGCAGTCTAACCCTTGCGCAGCAGGCTATTTCTGAACAATACGCCATGGCTTACGCCAGCACCGTTCGGTCCGCGCAGGAAAGCCTGCCACATTTCGGATTTTATTCCATTCCGGATATCCGCCCCACGTTGTCGCATTAAAGTCAAATAAGGCATTTAACGTCAACCGAGGCTGCGCCGAACCGGCGCTATTTGGCCGCAGGAGCGATTGCCGTCAGCATCCGCAGGCATTTTATAAATAACAGCGGTGCCGCGGTCAGCCGCCCGTGGTTGTGATTAAATTCCGCGGCCGCCAGCGTCCGCCCAGCCAGGGCGATCTGGCCGAGTTCCGATCCGAAAATCGCATTTGGTGGGGGGGGAGTTAATGCGCGCAGGTAACTGGTGCTCCACAAACCTGCCTTGGCGTTCAACTGCGGATTCAGTTCCTTCGTCATTCGGTAAAGTGCCGCGACGGCCCCGGAGGCATCGCGAAAGTTCGCCCACTGGTCGCCGCCCTGGGGCATGGCACCGGCGGGGGCGGTAATGCTTCGATACTTGACCACCATGGATTCCTCACACTGCTTCAACAACAGATGCAATGCCCGCTTGGGCACCTGCCACCCGCCCCAGCGGTTGAGCTTTTCGGCGGGTGCATTGGAATCCAGCAGTATCGCAAGTTCCGCAGTGGCCGCAAATAGGCTTCGCATCTGGTTAAGGCTGATGACCATGTCATCAGGTGCCACTTTTCGTGTACCCAGGGAATCCGTGAGCTTATGCTGAAGTTTAAGGAAAGCGCGCACCGCGGCTTCAAACCGGCCACCACTCATTTTTCGCACAATATTTGCCTGTGGAAGGCTTTGCATGGACAGGTGAATCTGCGCCAGCAGGTTCAGGGCTGCCTGAAAATGGTCGAAATTTGCCGCACCCGATCCTGCGGAGTCCGGATTCTTGCTGATGGATTTAGCCCAGCGCACCATGTTGGCCTTTACGCCAATGATCGACGCCGGATGGTATAAAATAGCCTGTTGCTGGGCTGCCGGCATGGCATTGAGTCTGGTCAGATTGGCCAGGACCATTTTCAGGCGGTAAATGCACTCAGAAATATCGCGGGCTGAATATTCCCCGGCCAGAATCGTCGCAAGGCGATTGAAATCATCGGCACCGGCCTGACGAACGCGAATCTGATCGGCCCGGAACATGGCGCTCGGCGGCGTAGAAACGTCGGTCGAAAAAATTCGATATGCACGCAAAAGTTCGCCAATTTTTTGAAGCTGGGCGGAATATTTCGCAACCTCGGTATCCATCTGCAATTTCATAATCGCGCGATGGATGCGATGTTTAATGGCATTATTTTCCGCCGTGGGAAGATTGGCCTGGCGCAGTTGTTCCAGCGAATTGACAATCAGATTGATAAACAGAAGTCGGCGGACGGCCGCAGCGCGGGTGCGCGGGTCACGAAACAAAATAAGTCCAAGCAGCAACCGGTGGTTGAATTGCTGCTGCGTGGCCAGGCTGAGCGCCGCCCCAGCCTGTAAATGTGCAGCCAGCGACGCACATCGCACAATAACGGGGTAATACATTTCGGCTGCCGGCTCAGTTCGCCGATCCGCCATTTGAGATTGCAAAGACAGAAGAATTTTGCGCAGGGCTTGCCGCATTTCCGGCGTCAGGTTTGCGCCCTGAATCCAGGTTATTTCCTGGCCAATGGCGGGTAATGCTCCTTTGGCAACGGGAACCGGCGTGGAATCCGGTCGCGGAATTTGAACGGGCCAGACTGTTATTTTGTCAGGGTTTATGGAAGGGTCTTCCACCTGAATAAGCGGGCCAAGCGGACCGAGAGTTTTTCCCAGATATTTGTCAATCGCCGCACGGGTCCTCAATTGCGTGTTGACATTTCTGCCGGCTCGTAAAAATTGTCGCAATCCCTTTATAACCGCCAGGCTTGGCGTTTCTCCGGGCGCATTGGCGCTGGCTGGTAAAAGGTGGGCGACCAGACGATCAAAGGCGGGTAATCCCGCGGAAAGTTGATCTGCCTTAAGCACCATAACAGCCGCCACCCGCGGCCGGTTTGTCCGCAGGCTGTTGCGGTACAAATTGCGAATCACCAGCCGGTAGGTTTCCTGCAGGTTGGCCGCGGTAAGTCCTTGCGGGTCCACATTGTCCATATTTAAAAGCAGATTTGCGATGGAACTGTCTATCTCCCGGACTTTGGCTCGTACCCGACTGACCGGCCTGGTCAATTGCGCAAGCTGATCGGCGCGTGATTGACCTGCAGAAGAGAGGAACAGCAGGCAGGCCGCACCAAGAACGCATTGCCGTTTTACCAGAGTGCTTTTGCGGTGGAGTGTGTGTGCTTTATTTTTCATATTCCTCATGCACCTTTCTGTACAATACATCCAATTGGCAGACCATTTTCCTGTAGTCAAACAGATCGGCGGCGAGCCTGTTTCCCGCTTGGCCGAAATTCTCCCGCTTGGCCGAATTTTCCGCCATTTCCGACAGGGCTGCCAGCAACTCCAGCGAATTTCCCGGTTCCACCAGAAATCCCGTCTGGCCCGGCCGGCAAACTTCAGCCGCGCCATCGCAGTTGAATACCACCGTCGGCAGCCGGGCCAGCATTCCCTGCACGACTGCCCGCGGCAGACCTTCGCGATAACTCGGATGTGCCAGTATATCCATCGCGGGTAAAATGTCTGCAACTTCCTCGGGCCGTACCAGGCCAGTCAGGGTGAAACGCCCTTGCCAGCCGCGCTGTTCGATAGTCCGCAAAAAACGCTGCTTGTATATGCCATCTCCCACCCATAAAAAATGTGCGCGATTGTGACGTTGAAATAGCCCGTCGGCGATTTTTAATAAGTCGTCATGACCTTTCAGCGGTTGCAGGCGGGCCACCGTGCCAATCACCAGGGCGTCCGGCGCGATGCCCAGACGTTGGCGCGCGGTTTGCCGGGTGGCCTGCGGATGGATGTATTGATCAATTTCCATGCCGCTGTATATGATCGAATATTGTTCCGGCCTGCCCACTCCGGCCGCCATCGCCTGGGTTCGCATCGCCTCGGCCACGCAGACTATTTTGTGGCAGTGGCGAGCGGCATATCGCTCAAGCATGATCCACGCCTGATTGATCGCTGGATTCTGATAAGGATGAAACGGCAGGCCGTGCACAGTATGGACAACTGCCGGCACGTTCAGCCGCCAGGCGGCCAGACGTCCCAGTATGCCCGCTTTGCTTGAATGGGTGTGCACCACTGCGGGCTTGATTGCCATTAATTCGCGTTTTATGGTCTGGTAGGCTTGCCATTCAGCGCGCGGGTTCGGATTGCGCACCAATGATGGAATTTCCTTGATTTCACATCCGGTCTGAATAAATTTAGACAGGAGCGATCCTTCCGGGCCAAGACTCGGTCCGGTAAAAAGAATGACCCTGTGACCGAGTTCGCGCAGGCCCCGGCAGGATAAAAGCGTATTTTCCTGCGCGCCCCCCACAATCATTCGCGTGATGATATGAACAATTGTCAAACTGCTTTCCCGATTAGTGTCGCTGACGGTCCGTGCGCCGCCCCGGCCTGTGGTTCACCCTTGCCCGCGCGGCTGCCACAGAGGCCAGTATAATCTATGCTGCGGCCAACTGTCCGAATGCAAGAAAAAGGGGCCCGAGCGTTCAGGTCCGTTCGTCGGATCCCAGGGTTGGTGTTGCCGCCGGGGTTTCCGCTGATGCGTGTGGCCCGAAGCGTATCCATTGCAGGCACAAACCGCTGGCCGGAGCACACGGGCCGCATTCGCCCTGTTCGCCAGCCTCCAGCAGTTGCCCGACCTGCGCGGCTGGCCAGTGGCCCCGGCCTGTTTCCAGGACGGTTCCAACCATGTTTCGCACCATGTGATACAAAAAGCCGCTTCCTTCCACGCTGAATATGACCAGCGGTCCGCGCTGGTGAATGTCGCAGTGAAAAATGGTGCGCGTGGTGGTTTGTCGGTCATCTCCACGGCCCTGAAAAGCTGCAAAGTCATGTGTACCCACAAACAGTTTACAGGATTCACGCATGGTTCCCAGATTGAGCCGCGGCCAGTAGTGATAGACAAAATAGCGATGAAACACCGGCCGGTCGCGGTCGGCCCATATCAAATAGCGGTAACGTTTTTTCACCGCGCGGGAAACATCAAATGCCGGTTCCACGGGTTCAAGTTTGCGAATTAGAATGTCCGCGGGCAGCCGCGAATTGATCGCCAGCCGCAACCGCCCGGGTTCAATATGCGTTGTAATATCCATTTGCGCTACCTGCCCCATGGCATGTACGCCCGCATCGGTGCGCGATGAGCCAGCCACTGTAACCGGATGGTTCACAATTTCTCCGGCCGCCTTTTCCACAGCGCGCTGCACCGTGCGTACCGGATCTGGTTGGCGCTGCCAGCCGCTGTAAGCCGTGCCGTCGTAGGCGATGGTCAATTTATATCGCGTGGGCATAAACGGCTATTCCATCGGTTCAGGTATGCGGGTAAGTGGCAAGTGGGCCACGACTACAGCTTGCCACCGGCGAGAGTCTTGGGCGGTGCGCTGGTCGAAATGACCGTTCCCGTGTTCATGTTCGGGCGGCGACGGCCTGCGGCAGCAGCAACTCAGCAATTTGAACGGCATTCAACGCGGCACCCTTCAAAAGCTGGTCCCCGGCCACAAACATCGCCACAGACCGGCCGGTCGGATCGCTGATATCCTGTCGAATGCGTCCCACCAGCACGTCTCCCTGTCCTGAGGCATCCCGTGGCATCGGAAAATAGTTTTTCTCCGGATGGTCCACCAGTTTTACGCCCGGAGCATGCGAAAGAATTTCCCGGACTGTTTCGGCCGACATTCGATCCGCGAATTCAACATTCAAAGCTTCACAATGTGCACGCAGCACCGGCACACGCACGCACGTGGCGGAGATACGAATGTCTGAATCCGCGAATATTTTTCGCGTTTCCTTGACCATTTTCATCTCTTCCTCGTTGTAGCCGTTGGATAAATCCACGGCCGCATTGTGGCTGAAAAGATTGAACGCGTAAGGGTGCGGAAGAACTGTGTGGGCGTACGGTTTGCCATCCAGCGCCGCACGCGTGCTTGCCCGCAATTCTTCCATGGCCGCCGCTCCGGCACCGCTGGCGGCCTGATAAGTGGCGGCAATAAGCCGACGGATTTTATTGACCTTGTGCAAGGGCCAGAGCGGCACAATGGCAATAATGGTTGAACAGTTCGGATTTGCGATAATACCTTTATGATCAGCCACTTTTTCCGGGTTTATTTCAGGAATTACCAGCGGTACGTTCGGGTCCATGCGGAATGCCGAACTGTTGTCCACCACCACAGCGCCCGCCGCCACGGCAATCGGGCCGAATTTTTTACTGATGGATCCGCCTGCGGAAAACAGAGCTATATCCACACCGTGGAAACTTTCAGCGGTCAGTTCTTCCACCTGAATGGCTTGTCCACGGAACTGCATGCTTTTTCCCGCCGACCGGGCAGACGCCAGCAGTCGAAGCTGCCCTGCTGGAAAATGTCGCTGTTCCAGACAGGCCAGAAATTCCACACCCACAGCGCCGGTGGCACCAACGACTGCTACAACAGGTTCCGCGTTCATAATGAATTGATCCTTCCACCGAATTATTTAAACATAATATTCATACAGCTCAGGCGACGCGCTGTCCCTCTGCGCTCAGGCTTTCCTGAACAGCGTATGGGTGCATGGTTCCGGACGTGCCCTGACGCAGCGGCTCGTTCATGGGGTAAATTCCTTCCCAGGTCGCCTTTTCCAGATATTCCATGTGATTGTTGCGGATAAAATCGATTGCATCGTGGCTGTTTTTAGCCTCATACAGCGATCCGGATTTTAATACCCATTCAAATCCATCCACTTTGGGCAGCAGAAGCCGACGGGCATGATCGTAAAACTCCCGCAGTTTCCGTCGTCCATTGTTCGTATCCGCCAGCATGGTGTCCCGCAGGTCGTTAAATCCGATATTGGCTGCATTGCGGCGCGCCAGGGCCTCGGTCATATTTGCGGCCCGGGCGGCTGCGATGTAGGCGGTCGTGTCTGCCATAATATCCGGCGTGAATGTCAGGATGAAATCACCGCGTTCCGGCAGGCCGCCGTTCTGCATAATCAGCAGAATTTCCAGGTTTTTATTCGGATTGACCAAGCGATGAATAACGCCGGGCCGAAAGAAGACGACTTTATTGGGCTGAAGCTCGATCTTCTGATAACCATTAAGTGAAAGAAGCTCCACGTAACCGGTACCGGAGAGGACATAATAAATTTCCGAACAGACGCCATGAAAGTGAGCGCCACCAGTAATCAATCCGTCCGGTCCGGGTTCGTCATAGACGCGAAGATGACTCAAGCCGATTCCGGAAGGGAGAATGAGTTGCCGAATATCCATAAAAGCGTATCCCAAGCGGTGCGTTGCCGGCGCGCTGCCTTAAATTCAAACCATCGTAAATGGTAGCAGAAGCCTGCCACCCGAACAATACCGGCTCCGGGCGTTGAACTTCAGGTTTTTTCATCGCTCTGGCGTCAAGGGGGATCCGATTCATGCGAAAAGCGCCCAGGCGCATTAAAAAGCCCAAAGCGGAATAGATCGGAA
>JAJZOA010000207.1 GCA_021852225.1 Planctomycetota bacterium | reverse complement strand
ATGGGAAGAAAGGCGGCTGAGCTATCCGATTCGCGGGAACAAGCGCGGCGTCTATGTTTTGGCCTTTTTCAAATGTGAAGGACCAAAAGTCGCGGGCATTGAACGCGATGTTCAGCTTTCCGAAAATATTTTGCGTGTGCTGGTGATTAAAGCGGATCATCTGGCCCTTAAGGATATGGAGGCCATGGCACCCCAGCAGCCGATACCGGACGATCATGACTTCCGTCAGCCGCGCCGCAACGACCGTGGGCCGCAGCGTGAAGTCGCGGCTGTCGTGGAATCCGCTGGTTTGGAAGAACCGGAAGAGTTGCAATAAATCCGGAATCTGTCGCGCTGCCGTCCGGGTGCAATTTAGTACCGCCGGATCAGTTGCATGCGGGCGGAAAGCCAAAACTGGAGTAATGGTCCATGGCGAATCTGAATAAAGTTTTTTTGATGGGCAACCTGACGCGCGATCCTCAGTTAAGCTATTTGCCAAGTCAGACGCCGGTGGTGGAATTCGGCTTGGCGACCAATCGCCGCTGGAATGGCCAGGATGGTCAGCCACGGGAAGAAACAACTTTTGTCGATGTTGTGGCCTATGGACGGCAGGCGGAAACGATTGCCAAATACCTGAAAAAGGGGCGACCGTTTTTTGTGGAAGGCCGATTGAAGCTGGACCAGTGGGAAGGGCAGGATGGGGCCAAACGAAGCAAAATGCGTGTGATCCTGGAAGGGTTCCAGTTTATTGATTCCCGACCCGCCGGCGGTGGAGCACAAAGCGTGGATGGCGACGCTGCAATGGATGAGGTTTCGAGTCCGCGGCCGGCGCCACGCGCATATGGTCGTCCGGCCCCAACGGGTGGCGCGGCGGCCGCCCAGCGGCCGGCTCCTCCAATGGACGACGAATCGCCACCGATTCGTGAGGACGACATACCCTTTTGATTTCAACCCATTGCAAATGCGTGGATACCCGGCGAACCGGGGCGAAACAACTGAACTGAAAATTAAACTTTACGAGGTAAAAAATGAAGATTCTTTTGACAGAAACAATTTCCAAAATTGGCGTGGTGGGCGAAGTGGTGGATGTGACAGAAGGCTACGCCCGCAATTACCTGATTCCGAAAAAGCTGGCCGTCGAGCCTACGGATGGGAATATCAAGCGATTTGAAGCCGCTCGCAAGGAATATGAAGCGCACCAGAAACTGCTTCGTCAGCAAAAGGAACAGCTTTGCACCGCACTGGAGGGTGTCGAAATTTCCGTGGTGCGGGCCTCCAACGAAGAGGGACATCTGTTTGGCTCGGTTTCCCGGCGCGATATTTCCGAAGAACTTCAGAAGCTGGGGCACGCCATTACTCCGGATGACGTTCGGCTGGATGAGCCATTGCGGCGCATCGACACCTTTACTGTTCCGATTCAGCTTGCAGCTGATTTGAAGGCACAAGTAAAGGTATGGGTGGTGCGTGAAAAGGCCGCCGAGGGCGAGGCTGCCGCCGCAACTCAAGCGACTGCCTCTGAGGCCCCGGAGCCTACTGCCGCAGAATAAATCATCGTAAGTTTGCGGTTTGCGGACGTGCGGGCGGCTCGGGAATCGTGACGCCATGCCTCTGTCGGCTGCCGCGCTATTCCCAACCTGTTGACCGGAGGGAATACCATGGAAGATTCGCAGATTTCCGAGGCGACGACGGCCCGTCCACGTCCGGCTGGGGGCGTTATGCCGTCCGGGTCGCAGGAACTTTCGCTGCTGGACCGACAGCCGCCGCACGACCCGGCGGTTGAAATGGCGTTGCTGGGTTCAATGCTGATCGCGCCGGATGTCATTGGTCCGGTATTGCAGATCGTGGATGATGCGGACGTTTTTTTCTCGCTGCAACACCGGCTTATTTTCAGTGCAATCCGGGAAATGTTTGAGGCCAATACCGGCATTGACGGTATCACGCTTAGCAACTGGCTGATGCAGAAAGGCCAATACGACCGGGCAGGCGGTTACGACCTTCTTGAAAAAATACTGAATTGCGTTCCCAATGCGGGCAACGCGGAAACCTACGCGGGCATGGTGCGGGATAAATCGCTTTTGCGGCGGCTGATCAGCGCTTGTACCAGCACATTGAAGGACTGCTACGAAAGTCCTGAAAATCCTGCCACCGTATTGGACCGGTCCGAGGGGCGGATATTTGAAATTGCCCAGAAAAAGCAAATGGGCAAGCCGGTGGCGCTTGGCGAAGTGCTGGCCGAGACAATGGAAATGCTGCACCGCAACAGTGGTGAGCATATCACCGGTGTTCCGAGCGGATATGTGGAACTGGATAACCTGACCAGCGGCCTGCAAAAAGGTGAAATGATCGTGGTCGCGGCGCGACCCAGTGTGGGAAAAACAGCCCTGGCGATGAATATAGTGGAGCATGTGGGTGTGGACCTGAAAAAGCCGGTGGCGGTTTTTTCTCTGGAAATGTCGCGCCAGCAGTTGGCTCAACGCATGTTGTGCTCGCGCAGCGGAGTGGATTCCCATTCATTGCGGCGCGGCATGTTGTCCCGCGATGATCATGCGCGCATCGGCGGGGCGGTTGGGGCGCTGGCCGAAGGACTTATTTACATTGATGATACTCCGGGTCTGACGTTGCTGGACCTGCGCACCAAGGCACGAAGGCTTAAACTTCAGCACGGAATTGAAATGGTCGTCATTGACTATCTGCAGTTAATGGAAGCCCCACGCGAAGAAAACCGCCAACAGCAGATCAGTTCTATCAGCCGCGGGATTAAGGCGCTTGCGCGTGAAATGGATTGCCCGGTCATTTGTCTTTCACAGTTGAATCGAGCCTCGGAAAGCGAAAACCGCCTGCCACGCACCAGCGACTTGCGCGAATCCGGAAGTATTGAACAGGATGCGGATGTCGTTATGCTGCTGCACCGGGAAGCTGTCATGCACCGCGGCGACAAGGAATGGGAAGAACAAAACCCTGAAAAACTTAATGAAGCACTTCTGATTATTGCCAAACAGCGCAACGGCCCGTGCGATACCGTCAAACTGACCTTCCTGGGGGCCAATACGCGGTTTGTCACGTACAACCCGGGCGTGATGTAACGGTGGCGCAAGCTTTCCGCCTGACAAAAGACACACATCTTTCGGCGTGGTGGAAAAACCCGGTGCCAATAGAAGCTCGCGCGGCCGTTGCGTCCGCTCCGGGGCAAAGAATGGAAGCCGGAGCGAACCTTTACCACTATGCTGCGTTATTTTGCCGCGATTTTTGCAGCAATTTGGGCCACATGTTTGCCTTGGAACCGGGCGATGGCCAGTTCATTTTCGCTGGGCATGCGCTTTCCATCGCCGCCGGTGATGGTGGTCGCGCCATAGGGCGTTCCCCCGGAAAGTTCGCTCATGGTTACGAGCCGCTGCTCAGAATAGGGAACCCCGACCACAATCATGCCGTGGTGCAGGAGGGTGGTATGGAAACTGGTAATGGTTGTTTCCTGGCCGCCGTGCTGACTGGCGCTGCTGGCAAACACGCTTCCAACTTTGCCGATAAGTTTGCCGTGGAACCAGAGTTGGCCGGTCTGGTCAAGAAAGTTTCGCATTTGGGCGGCCATATTGCCGAAGCGGGTAGGCGTGCCAAAAATAATGGCGTCGGCGTCCACCAGTTGATCCGGTTTGATGACAGGAATGTGGGCAAAAGCCTTGCGTGCGCCGGCGGCACCGGCTTTTTCCAGAATCTCTGGCGGCATAAGTTCCGGGACCTGGAATAACTGCACTTCGGCGCCGGATACTTCACGGGCGCCGGCGGCGATGGCCTCGGCCATGGTGTAAATATGGCCATACATGCTGTAGAAAACAACCTGAATTTTGACGGACATGATAAGGCTCCTTAAAAAGTAAAGTTATGAATCCGCATCCGTACCAATTGCGGATGCGGGCAGACCTTTTTGCATTAAACCGCATTCGAGTTGGTCAAGCAGTTGTTGAAGCTCCTGTTGTTGCCCCAAGTTGAGATTGGCGAATATTTCTTCAACCGCGCCGTGAACCAAGGGGGCGACACGGCCGAAGAGATTGCGACCTGTCTGAGTTAAGAACAGTTGCTTGGCCCGTCCATCGGCGGGATCGGGAATGCGGTTGATGAGTCCTGATTCTTGCATTCTGCTGATGACGGTGCAGACGTTCCCTTTTGTGACCAGCAGATGGCCGGCAAGTTCCTGCTGCGAAATGCCCTGGGTGGCATTCAGGATGGCCATAATTTCAAACTGTGCCAATGTGACATTCCGGGTTCGAAGGGCACTCCCAATAAGGCGAGCCATTCGCCAATAGACGCGGGCAATCTGGAGCCAATTTTGCTTCGTCAATTCGTCCGGTGGGTAAACCACTTTCAGGTGTGTTCGGGAGGCTGGTATAGAATCGGCATCGCTCATTAGTTTAATTGTATACTAAGTGTCCTGATTGTCAAATATCCGAGTGTATAGCCCAGAAAATCGAATTGGCGAAAGGTAAGTCTCTATGGGGAGGCGTTTGCCGAATGTGCAGGCGGCCACATTTTATTCAGACTCATGCGGGCCACAGATTTTCATCAGTCGCTAAACCGAGCCGTCTGGAGGCTACTTAACTCGGCGGGCCAATTTCCGCCATCGCGATGCGGTTGGCCAGCGCCCGGCACTGGCCGTGTGCATCCGATAAAATGCGATTAGCAAATCGGCCTTCGGCGAGCAGTGATTCCGATAATAAAATATTGGATTTTTCCACGTCCGCATCTGGTTATATGTCATAAGATGTCGCCACCTGCGACGAAAATCATTAAAGATGGGGGACTGAGGATAGATGCGTTCTATTAACAGGCGCATCCGCGCCGGCATGGACCTGCCAGTGTGTGTTCGGATGAACGAATTCCAGCCTAAGGGGAATGGCATGAATCCTTTTCAATCACGCAATGGGTGGCAAAATACCGAGACCTGTCTGAAGAATGGCCGCAAGCGGGCTTTCACGCTGGTGGAAATTCTGACGGTTGCCACCGTTATCGCGATTCTGATATCCCTTCTGCTGCCTTCCCTTCGCAAGGCGAGGATTCTGGCTAATGAAACCACTTCGGCAGCGAATCTGCATACATGGGGGCAGGTGGCTCTTCTGTTTGCGCGCAATCACATGGGAGATTTTCCGGCTACTTACGGCTTTGGCGAATCTTCAAACACCAGCTACGCCCAGAGCATTTTGAATCAATTGCAGCAGCAGAATCAGGGTATCAGCAGCAAATATGGTATCGGATTCTTTCAATGCGGGGAAACTGCGACGCTTTGGCCCTTGGCGCTGAACAACAGCAGTGTGACCGAAAATAGCGCGGATTACGGGGCTGACTGGCTGCGCTTCGGGACGCCCTATAGCACGTTTCTGCAATATGGTGGCGACGGCGATATTCCAACCACGGATATTTGGGGCGATCAGATGGCCAGCGCGGGAAATGGCATGACCATCCCTTATGTGGATGACTGGGATCCGACGGAACTCGGCGTGTATCAGGGGTTGCCCAACTGGCGGACCGGTTCCATACGTCTGGCGCCGTGGATGATCTGTCCGGGCGTGGATTACCAGCAGGATCTGTATGCCGGCGATAAAATCTTTCAATGGGGAGATTTTATTACAACGACATATATGTATGTTGCCGACGCAACCAGCCGTCAATCCGGCAACTTCCAGCAGTACGGCGGCGGTGGCTTGGGCAACGGTATTATCCTGGGCAGCGGGTTTAATGACAACGTCACGCCGGTCTGGGGAAATCACGAAAACCGACCGGCCTCCAGTACCGCGGGCTCACCATCGAACCTGCTGGCGGCCGATGCGGTGGTATGGGGTGGTGGCGGAATGCAGGGCAATCTGTACATGATCAATTTTCCGCACTATACCAATCCGGAATCGCCCGCATTTCAGAATCTTCTTTATGCCGATGGGCATGTTGATGGCGTCAGCAATCCGACCTATTACGATCCAAAGATGAATCGCAATGTAAACGCGTTGACTACCGCAAACTGGGCGATTGCCCATGTCCCTCCAATCGCCAAAGGCCAAACTCCGCCGTTTACGGAGCCACCCAGTAATTCCGCGCTTAACTGGGTGAATACGTGGAATGCTATTTGGACTGGCTGGTACTTTTATTACCCCAATGCTCCGGGCGGTCAGTGACTCAGCCTCGGAACCTTTGTCGCCTGAATAAACCCAGTAAAAGCTGAGATTTAATCGCACGGAAGAGCAATGCGCCGGAGGCGGGGTCGCTGGTGCTAAGCCAGATTCAATTCAGCCACGGGTTTCCAACCGCGGCTGACTTCTTTTCCACCAGAAAGCCGCCAGTGCGTTGGCAGTCTTAATGCCGAACACAGTCAGCATCGGATTTAAATTAATGGCTGTCCGTCGCACCCAATGCCCATCGATACAGGATCGGTCCACCATGGGAAGTTTGGCGGCTTTCCGGAATCAGGCGAAAAAATTCGACGCTGGCAGGAATAATGATAGCCTCTCCGTTCCTTATCGCCTGTTTGCCATCCGGCGGGCGGTCGCTGTAGTTTTGGGGGACTGTGGCCCAATATTCCAAATTCACGGGATCATCCGTTCCGAACAAAATGTGCATGGAACCATTGGTCGTGTGGAATTGCACCGCGTCGTCCAGCGCAAGTTGTTCGCGTGCGATAAAGTCAGGCATCATTTGGGATTCTTTGTTCCACAGGCCGCCCATAGCATTCTCGGTCGCCATTCGCATCAAAATTTCGCTTGGACAAAGGCCGGTAAAATGGCGCATTGCGGCTTCGCGCTGGCCCAGCAGGGATGGACCTTCCTGAGAAAACAGATGATCAGTGGTCATGGGCATGACGCCGCTTGCGGTGACGACGTTTACACGCCCATAAGGCGTTGGCTGGCATGACCAATGGCCGATTTTCCAAGCCTTTGGATGGATATCCGGCTGCCAGGCAAAGGGGCGTCTGGCGAGCAGTTTAAGTGCGGTCCACAAATCTCCGGTGGCTACCATAACCGGTCCGTTCGTGTGGTTAACATTTAAGAAATAATTCCAACGGGGGCGCGTTTTGTCGGCAAGTCGTCGGGCGACCGGCGTATCGATCAATCGCCGGCGCTGCATCCGATGAGGAAATGCAATTGCTGGCGATGAGGTTGAAAATGCGTAATCCGAAGGATGGCTGTCATTTTCTTCGGTTTCCAGAGCGTTGTCGGCATAAGCCAGAACGTCTGGCTGGCAGCAGCAGGAGGCTCCCGGTCCGGCCACGACCACCAATCCTGAATGCTCCGCCAGTGATTTCGCAAACGCCTCCATGCGATCGGCATCCAGAAATTGCTTCATGTCAAGCGGACAAGGCGTGGCTGGAGAATGCGGTTCAAGCCAAGGGGCTGTCAGGGTGTCGATCAGAGTCTGAATTTTGAAGGTCTGGCGGCAATCCAGCACCACGGCGTCGGACAGGGCGGTTCGCAAATCCGCCAGAAGTGCGGCAGTATTGATGCGATTGCTGCATTCCACAGCGACGACGGCCTGCTGCTGGTGAGCCAACGGACCGGCAGCGGCGATTCGCAATTCGCGGGCAATCGTTGGCCAATCCACCCAATTCTGAGGTGACGGCTTATCTGAGTCGCGGCTGTCTGTTTTTAACGGTTCATCGGAATTCTTCATAGCCGGTGGTTCCCATGAAGCGAAGCAAATGCAGGTTTTTAACGACCGGCACCCGCTGGCACGGTAGTATTTCCGCCAAGCACAAAAGGCAGGGACGGTGTCGGGCAGCCGCGCTGATATATGCTTCGCGTGGCGCCGGAAATATCCACACTGCTTTTAATATCGCAGGCATGGGCGTCTGGCCCAAGGCCAAAATCAGTTTCGACCAGATTCTGAATTTCCCGCATTTCCTCGGGTGACAGATATTTGCCATCACAGGCGGCGGCAAATTCAGCAAGTTCTGCGCTGGTGTTGATATTGGGCTGTACGCTGACCAGTGTGGGCCAGGTTAACAGCCAGCGGATGGCCAACTGGCCCATGGTTCCGGAATGTTGTTTTTGAATATGCCGCAGCTTTTCGACTTTTTTCAGGCCGTAAATAAGCCAATTTCGATCACGGTATTTGCGATGATCGGTAAAGGTACTGTTTTCGTTGTACATATCCTGCAGAATACCGGAACTGTGCGGCACGCGGCTGATAATGCCCGCAGTACCGGTATGCGCGGCAATTTCACAAAACTCCCGACCCGGATGCTGTTCAAGCATGTTAAAAACCGTTTGGACCGTGGGCGCTTTCCACTGTTGCAGCGCCACGACTCCTTCATCCCGCCAGCCGATGGCCGGCCCAAGCGCCACGCCCCAAGTGCGGATTTTTCCACAACGTTGAAGTGTTTCCAGCGTGCGGAGCAAATCGTCATTCATCTGCCACAGTTTCAGGTTATGAGCCTGCCACAGGTCTATGTAATCGGTCTGCAGCCGTTTAAGTGACTCTTCCAGCGCCTTCTGGAGAAACTCCGGCGAAAAATCCTGTCGACGTTCCTTGTGGGATCCTTCTGTGCCGGGATCAGAATAAAAATCGTAGCCGAACTTTGTGGAAAGCACGATTTTGTCACGACCGGCGTAACGCAATGTATCCACCATCAGCTTTTCGGCGCGGCCATTGTCGTAGGCGTCGGCGGTGTCAAAGAAATTCACTCCCAGGTCAAAGGCCTCATTCTGCAGACGAATGCCTTCCGGTTCATCGGCGGCGGTTTTGCCCCACATGAAGCTGCCGAAAATAAAATTGCCAAAAGAAAGTTCCGAAACCTTGATGTCCGTTCCAGGGATGATCCGATAACGCATGGGTTAAAACTCCGTCAATGCGAACAATTTTCTCCGGCATCAGTTTAGCAGATAACGTTCCGCGGGTTAACCACACCGGGTAAAAAATCGCTCTTCAGTTCGAACGCCGGTAAGAGTCTGTTCTGGCCGTTGAGGACTGATTCTGCTATTCTGGACTGATATTGGCAATGAGCGCGCGGCGGTTTTGCCGTTGCGGCAGAGGCCGGGCGTTTTCCCGGAATTGTGGATTTCAGAGTTGCTATGGCAGGTTTACCCAAACGCGGAAAGAACACGACGCGCAGTCGCACACCCGCCACCGCATCCGGCGTGGAATCGGTGGCATTTGTATCGCTGGGCTGTCCGAAAAATCTGGTTGATTCAGAACGTATGCTCGGTCTGCTGGCTGCGGATGGAATTGGTGTTACGCCCGATCACGCATCGGCGGATGTGATTGTGATCAATACCTGTGGCTTTCTGGATGCCAGTCGTCAGGAGGGGTTGTCGGTCATTCGCGAGGCGCTGGAAACCAAACAGGCGGCGGCGCGGCAGGGGCGTCCGGTACGGGTGGTCGTGGCCGGATGCCTGGTACAGCGCGATAAATCCCGCCTGCTGGATGAAGCTCCAGGAATTGACGCGCTGGTCGGTGTGTTCGACCGCGAAAATATAGTTCGGGCGGTCAGAGGGCCTGAGGCAGATATTCGCGATGCTGACAAAAATTTGGGGCCTTTTCACTCGGTTACTCAAATGATTTCCCGCCACGATCGTACCAAGGCGGGGTATCAGGAATACGATGACGCGAGGTTGCGGCTGACACCCCGGCATTTTGCTTATTTGCGTGTGTCGGAAGGGTGCAATCAGGGCTGTACGTTCTGCACCATACCAAGCATTCGCGGCCGCATGAGAAGCAAACCACTGGACCGGATACTGCGGGAGGCAACAGAATTAATAGCCGATGGCGCATTTGAATTAAATTTAATCGGCCAGGATACGACCAGCTACGGTACGGACATAAACTATGACGGTCCGGGGCAGGGACTTTCCGGAATGCTCAGTGCGTTGGATTCGTTGCCCAATGTCGGGTGGCTGCGGCTAATGTATGCGTATCCAAGTTGTTTTACGGATGATATGATCCGCGCGATTGCCGATGCTCCGCATCTTGTCAAATACATTGACATGCCGCTGCAGCACATTCATGACGATATTCTTTACGCCATGCGGCGCAAGGTAACGCGAAAACAGATTGAAACACTGCTGGAGAAATTGCGACGCTGGATTCCCGGCATGAACATCCGCACCACGTTTATCAGTGGTTTTCCTGGCGAAACCGAAACGCAGCATCGTGAACTGCTGAAGTTTGTTCAGGATTTTGAATTTGACTGCCTCGGTGTATTTGAATATTCGCCCGAACCGCAAACGCCGGCGGGAAAGCTTTGGCAGAATGAGGCGGTGGCGGCGAATGTGGTGGCACGGCGCAAGGAAGAAATCATGCTCGCACAGCAGGCCATTGTGCTGAAAAAAAATCAGGCTATGGTGGGGCGCGTGCTGGAGGTGCTGGTCGATTCCGTGGATAAGGCGAAGCGGACCGCTATCGGCCGGCATGCCGGGCAGGCACCGGATATTGACGGACAGGTATTTGTGCGCGGATATGCGGCGAGTCCGGGCGAACTGCTGAAAGTCGAAATTCAGGAATTCAAGCACTATGATCTGATGGGCCGGGCGCTGACGGGCAGCCGGTCTTCCCCGGGCACGGGGCGGGTTGCCTTACCTGTGGTGGGTTAACTGGCGCGACAGTGGGCGGATGGGCCGTGGCGCTGGGCGGCGCTACCAGACATGAACAGGTGTGCGTAATGTATCGGCATGTGCCTAACTTGATTACCGTGAGCCGGCTGGTGATTACCGCCTTGTTTTTTATTGCCATTAACGTTCGCGTGGATGCCAACCATTTTACCGACCTGATGGTGGTTTGCTTCGGACTTTTTCTGCTGGCCACGGGTAGCGACGTGCTGGATGGCTATCTGGCGCGATCATGGAAAGTGGAAAGCGCTTTTGGCAGGGTGGTGGATCCTTTTGCCGATAAAATTCTTATTTGCGGGGCGTTTGTGTTTTTCTGTTCGCCGGTGGTCCCGGCGGCGGTTCTTAATGCCTGCTCGCATCCGGCGATCTATTCGCCCACTGGAATCGCCCCCTGGATGGCGGTGGTACTGATTGCCCGCGAATTTCTGGTGACCGGCATTCGCGGTTTGGCGGAATCACGCGGGATAGACTTTCGCGCCAAATGGATGGGAAAACTGAAAATGTTTTTTCAATCCATCGCCGTTGGTGGCGTGGTGGTCTGTTTTATGGCCGCCTCTCCGTTGCGCGGCAGTATGGTGCTGTATGGGCTGCTTGTGGCGCGGGATGCGGCAATCTGGCTGACCGTTCTGGTCACGGTGGTATCGGCGTGGCAATATATTGTCAGTGGCTGGCGCGTTATGAGACCCGCCTGATCGGCCGGAACATTTTTGCCGATGCCAGATTCATCCGCTTGCCGATTATCCACAGATTGAACTTTTGGCGGGCACAGCGCGACGCTCGGATGCCCAAGGTCTGGCAGCGCGCTGGTTGCACTTTTTATGATTGGCGGGTAACACATAAGGCGCAAGTTGCACGGGTTGGCGGCAATCGGACCGCGACAAAGACCCTTAAACTGTAAACATGAATGAAAGTAGATAAATCAAGCAGGAGATTTCAATGGCGCCATTCGACAATTTTATTCCCGCGGTCGCCCAGGCTCTTCAGCAGCGCGTTGCCAAGCCCGAATGCCCGCTTTGCAAACAAACACAATGGGTGATTAACGATGTCCCGGTTTCCGCACCGGTGTTTGAGAAATCGGGTGAAATTAAATTTCCCGGTTCGGCCATGCCGCTGGCAGCGCTTATTTGCCGCAATTGCGGATACACAGCCCTGATTTCTCTTGGGGCGCTGGGAATGATTAAGCCCAATGCGGCGGCTCCCACTGCGCCGGCGACGACTGCTGTGCCCGCGACAACCAGCGCCGAATAAGTGCTCTGGTCGGCACTCTGCCGCATAGGCGAGTCGCGCGTTGAATGATCATTGCGGTGTTGCGGCAAACGGGCCTTTTCGCTCTTTGCGATATGCTTGCAGCCGTTCAATAACCAGGGGCGGCAGAAACCCGCCAAGGTTAGCCAGGTCCCCGCCGAGCGCGGCAATCTGACGGATGAGGCTGCTGCTGGTAAAGCCGAATTTTTCATTGGTCATAATAAAAACAGTTTCCACCTGGGCCACCGCACGATTGGTCAACGCCAGTTGAAATTCGTAATCCAGGTCGGTCATGTTGCGCAGGCCGCGGACAATGGCGACAGCACCGCGCTCCTGTACCAGGCCGACGGTCAGGCCATCATAGGCCTCCACTGTGACATTGGACGTATGGCGTAAAAGTTCGCGAATCATCTCCAGTCGTTCAGTTAACGGGAATAATTCCGATTTTTCAGGATTTTTGCCAATCGCGACAATCATGTGGTCAAACAGTTTCCGGCCCCGCATGATGACATCCAGATGGCCGAGTGTTGGAGGGTCGAAAGTGCCGGGGAATACGGCTATTTTACGCTCTTGGGACATGGCAATAATCTCCAGAAAGGGCAGCGGACGCGGACCGTCGCGGGCAATAGTCGGCATTCAGCCAGCCGATGAACTACCAATTTACCCGCAGAGGGATTGACTTGTCCAAAATTCCAAGTATTTTACCGGCGTTCGGTTGATTGTCGGCCGGTGGCCGGGCCGCCATAACGCGATGGGGCCACGGTACACAAAACGCTGGTGCTGAACCGATAAATGAGTCAGGCCGCGTATAAAACTGCGGCGCAATGGAGAAAATGATATGACGTGTAACCTCCTTTCCTCTGGCAAATCTGAATTTCTTGAACGGATAGCGACGGCAGCCGGAGACGTTTCCCTGAAAATGTTTTTTTCGCGGAGTCTGCCGGTCGTGGTTCCGGTCATCGGCTTTGTAACGGTTGCCGAGGCCGGGAAGGCAACCATGCGGCTCCTGGCTGAACTTCAGGCAGATATGGGCGATACGCCGGGACTTGAATCGATGGCCAAACGCCGTCGCGACCCGGAAGAGGATGAGTTGGAGGATGAAGATGAGGATGATCTGGAGGACGATGATGAGGACGACGACGATGACGAAGACGACGACTTTGACACCGAAGACGACCTGGATGACGACTTCGAAGACGATGACATGGATGATGAAGACGACATCTTCTATGAAGAGGATGAAGATGAATGATTGCCATTGCTTGGCGACTCGCGGCCTTATTTGAAAGTTCAAGCAAGACGCGCTTCGGATAAACACCGGCAGTCCCGGCCTGTTTCACGTCCGCACAAATCGGCTGCCGTTCGTCACCGTTGTTGGTTTTTTTCATCTGCGTTCGGCGTTACACTGGCGTTGGTATGAAATGGAGAAACAGCCACCCCATGTTCCGAAGCCGGGTCGACATTAATATCGACACTAATTCCGGCCCAGCGATGCGGCCCGCCCAACCGGTCGCGGGGGATGCGGCTTCGGCGATGGCCATAACCGGTCGGGGGCCGGAAGGGCTTCTGCATGGCAATGAAATTGTAATTCTTCTGGTCCGACCATCGGTCTGGTATCTGCTGGCCAGCAGTCTGCGTTTTTCCGCAGTCGTGGTGCTGCTGGCGGTTTGGCTGGGGCCACGGGCAATGGCGAACCATTGGCTGGAGTTCCAGACACTTATCTCATTACCGGCCATTCTGATCGCCGTGCGGGTTGCGTATGCAATTATGGATTGGCTGTCGCATTGGTATATGCTGACAAATTGCCGAATTATCACCATCAAAGGCGTTCGTCAGCCAGTCTTTTTTCAGGCGTCGCTGAGCAAGCTAAGCGACGTTCAAGTGATACGAACGCCCCTGGAACGGCTTCTGGGCCTGGGCAGCATTGGCTTTTCGACGGATACACACATTCATCCAGACAGTCTATGGCATTGGATTGCCCGTCCTGACCGGGTGCATCAGCAGATTGTGCGAACTATGCAGGACCGACGAAAATAACGCGTTCGTCGCCGTGGCGTGGCCTTTTGATATATGTAAACTTCAGCGCGGCAATTGCCCGCGGGCTGGTTTTGGTATGGATGACACGCGGGCGGCGGGAATAATTCGCCGGACCACCGCGTGTGAAGCCACATGGACGGCCTGTACGCCATGCGGCAACTGAATCGCCAGCAGAGTGCCGTCGGAAGCAAAAAAAAATGCCTCCTGAAACACCGCAAACCGCAGTACATTCACCTGCCAGCACTTTTTTGCGGTTAACCCGTCCATATGAAGCGGCTGGATTCCCATCGTTTGCAGCGAGCAATTCAGTCGCGTGGCAAGCGTGTCTGTCGAAATTTCCGCAAGAGGCACCACCACGCCGGCGCGATGCGGCATCGCCGCGGCAAGCAGCGCCATCGCAGGCATGGGAATCAGCATTTGGCGGGTTGTCGTCAGCTTTATTTGACTTGTTCCATCGGCTGCATCTATGCGAAGGTTGAGCCTGTTGCCCAGCCATCGGGCACGGACGATGCGCCCAGGCTGGCTCCATAAAATCGTTCTAAGACACCATGGCCTGGCCGTCAGGCCGGCGACGGACCGCAAGCCAACATTCCAGCGGGCGGCCGACAGCGGGCCCGGTCGGACCGCCTGCTGATTCCATTCCACCCGCCAGCGGCTGGCGTGGCGCCAAATACCCAAATGCAGCGCCCCGATCACTTCCTTGTTGCGCATCAGCAGATACCAGGAATGGTGGCCAAGTATCTGGCCGCTGCCGGGCTGAACGGTCGGGATGTCGTTCACATGCCAGTGAAATTTTCCAGGTGCCGTCGCGGGCGGCCCTAAGGGAACTGCAGTTCCAGCCGTAACCGAGATTAAGGCGATCCTCGGCATGCCTGGGGGCAGCCGCAGGTGCACAATCTGATTTCCGCGAGCCACCATTATGGGAAGACTTTTTTCACCGATCGATTGTGCGGCCCGAACGGCGTGGCGAAATTGGCGGATCGTCCGCACCGGTGAGCCATCCACTCTGCAAATAATATCGCCCGGCTGAAGACCCGAATGTGCAAGTCCGGGCCGCAGTTCCAGGGAAATAACCGCCACGCCGCTTGCCGGCGGTTGACGCAGAATGGAAAGCACACGCTGGTTGGCCCGCTGCAGCGAATTGCCCACGGGATGCGCTGCCTGCAACGGACCTGGTGTAGCGCACCACAATATGGCCAGCAATGTCGCCCGCAATGGCGCGGAGCGTTTGTCGGTAATGTGGAGAATCGCCGATATATATTTCAATGCAACTCCGTTGCCGCGTCCGAATGTATCTGTCGTGTGACATAATCCAATCCGCCGATAACCAGTTGCTGAAATGCCGGATTTTTCCAGGTGGCCTGGCGGTGGCCCAGCGCGGAATAAAAGACACGTCCCTTGCCGTTCTGGCGTATCCAGCAATTGGGATAATCGGGCCGGTGGTAAATCGATCCTGTCATGCCGTGCGTTTGCAGCATGGTAATCACGTGCAAGTCTCTGGCCAGATTGGAAAAAGTGTACCATTCTTCCAGCATACGGAAAGATTTCGTCCCCAGCGCTGATATGCCCGGGAACTTTGAATCGACAATCAAATTGGTGGCTACCTGTTGGCCACCGTGTCCGGCAAATTCGCCTCCGATCATCTGAATATAATCTGATATTTTACCCGGCCTGCTGTGAAAAGTGTCCGTAGCGCAGTGCAAGCCCACAAATCCGCAACCATCGGATATGGCATTCAGAAAGGCCTTTTTTCCGGCCTTGGTCATGGGTGGCTGGCCATCGGTGCCGCGCTGGGTAAGGTCTCCGGTGGTGTAAAAAGCGAATGCGTCCCATTGATGAATGCGGCTGGGATCAAACAGGCGGCCGTCCTTACTGCAATGCACCGCGTAGCCATGGGCTTGGGCAAAATGCGTGAAAATAGTTTCAGCAAGCGAAAGTTTTCCGCCAACTCTACGAATAGTCTGGTGTTCAAAGCCCGAACTTTTCGTGAAAAATAAAACCCGCTTTTTCGCG